>NZ_DASXVH010000033.1:0-41770 GCF_036504375.1 Novimethylophilus sp. | reverse complement strand
CGATACCCGGTTTTTGGCGTACTCATTCGCGACTGCCATGGCGTCCTGGTAGTTCTGCAGAGCCTCGGTCGTTTCCCGGCCGTCGCTGATCGAGATCGGGTCCGAGGTGGGCAGCGAGTTGAGTGTGGACTGCATGACGTCATTCATCTTGACGATATGGTTGTACCAGGTGCCGGCGAACAACCAACCACTGCTCTCTGCCGTTTTCAGGAAATCGGCGCGTGCCCGGTCATTGGTATTCTGTACCGCCGTCTTCGCGGCGTTACGCAAAGTGGTCAAATAATGTTCCGTGGCAGTCTCGATCGCGCCAGGCGCCGGTTTCTGACCGGCGACAATCTGTTGGGCTACCGGGCGCAGCTCGGTAATCATGGCTCGGACTGCTGCAGAGTGGGCCGCCAGGATAGGCTCCTTAATGACTTTGGTGTTGGCATTGCCCTCGCCCGACTCCCAAGACTCTTTCCATGAGATGCCGCCGCATACATCGGGATTGATGTAGGTATTGTCAGGATTGCCATTGCTGTCGACTGCCCGCCAGCGGTAATCGACGGTGGTATAACTGGCATTCGCATAATTCTTGATGGTGTCATACACCGCGACAGGCGGTAAGACGTCCAGCGGCGTCAGATTGCCCATATCCCCGAGATTGGTCACTTTGGCCGGCACGGCTACAGCCTGGATCCGCGTGCTACGCCCAGAGTCCGTGTATTGCTTGTTCATGGCGGCGGCACAGGTCTCAAAGCGGAGAATGTTCGCAGCCAGCGGCCGGGCATCGGGAATCACAGGATTGGAGATCATGTTGTTCTGCGCCACCATTTTGGTGGCCGCTGACCACATCACATCCGCGATGCCGACCCCCTGTAGTGCGAGCCATAGCACTGCGATCTGGATTAGCGAGTAACCGGACGGCAGGGGTAACAAAAACGCCGTGCCCCCCACGGTCCTTATAGGAACCCATATTTCCGACATACGTTTTCCCAGGATCTCGCCATCGTGGGCGCTGTTCACGGTTCCGGTAATGGTCGTATAGGCCACAAACACCATTCCGAGGAACAGCACGGCCGTATTGAAGACGGACATCATTGTGCCCAGCACATCCTTGTCCCCGATGGTCGTAGCATCCTGACCCGAGGCCATATTGACGATGCCGCCGAATACCTCATGGAGGAAATCCACGGAGGTATCGCCAGGTGGAGGCGTGAACTGATGGAGCCCGGAATCGGCAGCCAGGGCGATCGACGAGATCGACAACAGTGCAAGAAGTGTGAGCAGGCGTTTCATCTTTGGCTTCCCCAAATCGCTGATACGATCAGGATGAAATCCGCAGAAAGTAGTAGCGGGATGGGTGCAGCCATAATTAGCCATGCTTGCTGATGAAATAAATAGCTCGTGAATATCCCGAACAGGGCCAGGAATCCGCCTACTGGCCACCAATACCAGCCAGGGATTTTCAAAAAGAGTCTGTGCCATCCTGCAACGGGGAAAACGGCGCTTGCCCAGGCGAGCAACAAAGCGAGAATCGTCTTTAGAATGTTTATTCCAGCCTGGCCGACGGCTGGGGAAGCCATAAATCTGAACAGTGTTTTCATGGCTTCATGCTCCTAGCCTCTTCGTCGTTACATTCCAACTCGCCTTGTAGTATTGCTTGCTCTTCATCCTCGATGGCCTTCTGAAAATCGTTATCCAGAATTGTCGTGGCACTCACAGTGGCTTCGGCAACGATTTTTCCTTGACGGTCTTCCAGCCAGGCCAGACGCTTGTTGCTGTCCGGCTGCTCATACCTGCCCAGTCTCGCAGCATGATCTGCTAATGCCTTGTAAGCGAATATTGGAGAATCATTGGCAAAATCTTGCAGTCCAATTTCTGCCGAATAATCAGGTTCGGATTCCATGCCATCTCGCAATATATAGTGCTGTTGAATCGTCATAGCTGTTTGTTCTTCCATAGTTAATTCCTTTTTTGATAGTTGGCTGCCGGTCACGATGCTGCTGCGTCTGAAAGCCCAATTGCTGCACGTACGTTTTTCATATTGCGTGCCCAGGAGGCCTTACTGACTGCGGGATTTGGAGGCGAGGGGTTTTCCTTTTGGGATTCCTGCCGGAGATGAGCGATTTTTTGTCCTGCCGGCGTGGGAGTGACGCCTCTGGCAAGCATGCCCTGGAACCAGGCAAGTGGGTTCCCAAGGTCTCCCTTAGCTAGTCGAGCTGCCAATTCGTCTAGCGCAAGTTGTTGGGTTTCAAAATCTAGAAAAACCAATTCAGCCGCGATTGTTTTCTGGATTTTGGGATGAAGATTTTTGGGCCAGGACAAACAACTACCACTACTTTGCTCGCTATCTGAGGCGGGTTGTAGTTGTTTTTCTGGGTCAAGAGTCTGGGGTTGTGGGTTGGGTGCGGCAGCTGCTGCGGGGTTTCTGCACCCTTTTTTCGGGGTTTTTTCACCCTTTGAACCCTCAATCTGCACCGTTTCAGGAAAGGGTGCGACAGCTGCGCCTTTTCCTCTTTCCCGCGCCAGAGCTAGTTCTTCGATGAGGCTTGGATGCTTCAAAATCCAGCCAAGGTTGATTTTGAACTCGGTAGGACGACCCCGACCACCCCCTTCAGCGACCTTCTCAAGAAAGCCAGAATCCTCGAATTTTCGGAGATGAGTCTGCACTGTACGTTCTGATGTCCGCGAAAGCTTTGCGACACGGGCAACGGAAGGTCTCACGTTGGTCCCATCCGGATCGGCGGCATCGGCCAGCACGATCGCGATTGAGAGAGAAACGTGATCTCCGCCGGGGAAGTGTTCCAGAACAAGACCAAGGATTTTCGCGCTCATTTTTGGCCAGCTGCAGACTGAGGCTTATGCAGCGGCGGAACGTTGCATGGCAAGAACTTGGTCTGCTTTTGACCGGCGACCGCGCCGCTTGGGCGGTTGTGGTGGCTCCAACGGTTCCAACTTGACAGGAGGCGTAGCTGATTGCTCGCGGGCCTTAAGCCAATCTATGACTGTAGCGCGGAGCCAGATGGTCTTCATGCCCACTCGGATGAATGGCGGCAGAGTCCATGGCCGCCGCGTGATGTCTGCACGTATAGTCTCCGGCGAAAAGGAAAGCAACTCAGCGAGCTCAACGAAATTAAGTGTTTCTTTAAGCATTTTTTCTTTCATTAATTGACTCCAATTTTCACTGCCATGGCAGGATTTGGCAGTTGACGATTGAATAATGCATGCCAATGGCGTGAAAGAAGTGGCGTTGTGCGTATTGTTTGGCCCACCTTCACTGCGGTCTGTGAAAATCGTGAGGTTTTCTGGCACCTGCCTGTTTGTCTGTTTGTTTATATAAATACATACAGACAAACAAAACGTTTAGGGTCGTTTAAGTGATTGAATATGAATAATTAAACGGGACAAAGGTGAACGTTTATGGGGTAAAGGTGAAAGGATATGGGGTGAAAGGTGAACGTTTATGGGGCGTAAGGTGAATATTTATGGGGACCAAAGGCGAATGTTTATGGGGTGTAAGGTGAAAAGATATGGGGCAAAGGTGAATGTTTATGGGGGCAGGGAACTTGACACAGGCGGCCGCCACTCTAATGAGTAAAAAGTAAATCGTACTTTACATTTATTGATCGGTTGGCTATAGTTTTTGACATGGATATTTCTACGATCGGCGCAATCATCAAGAAGGAAAGGACGGCATGTGGCTTGAGTCAAAAAGCCCTGGCTGAGGCTTCGCACGTCTCAAGGGTGACTATCGTTAATCTAGAAAAGGGCAAGGTGGGCGATATCGGAGCCGTCAAGCTCGCGCAAATTGCCGAGAATGTGGGAACTCCGCTTTTCGCAACGGGCAAGAAGATGGACTTCTTCAAAATGACGTTGAACAACGTCAATACCAGCTACAAAAAGACCATGTCGATATCTGACTTGGAAAAGCTGATGCTGAGCGGCAAGATCCCACCTGGATTAGAGGGACAGGTGTTGCACCTGATCGATGAAACGCCTACTTCCCTGGTGGCTGGCGCGATCAAGCAGCTTGCTGCGAAGAAAAATATGCAGGCGAAACAGGTGTGGAAAAATCTGGCGCAGGTGGCAGCCCAGATTCAGACTCCTAACAAGTTCTGGAGTAGCGTTGGATAAAGCGTCACTCCATTTTCCTGATGGACCATGGCAAGAATTGCTTGTGCAGGCCTACAAGCTGCTAGATGACATCGCGAAAGATGGGACTCAGATTCCCAAATGGAGTCTCGGTGGCGGCACTGTTTTGATGTTCCACTATCAGCACCGCAAGAGTAAGGATATCGATATCTTCATCCCTGATCCGCAATTTCTCGGTTACGTTAACCCGAGATTGGGCGGCCCTGCCGAAGATGTCACCTCCGAATACACGGACGCTGCGGAGTACGTGAAGTTGTTTATGCCGCAGGGCGAAATCGATTTCGTGGCGGCCTCTACCTTGACAGTCAATCCATTCCAAGAGCATGTAGTGTTGGGCCGCCGCATCATTTTGGAAACGCCGGTAGAGATCGTTGCCAAGAAAATCTGGCATCGTGGCAATAGAGCAACACCGCGTGATTTGCTCGACCTTGCGCTGGTGATCGACAAGCACCATGGCGATATCCTGGCCAATCGGGAGATTTTCACGAAAAACATCGCAACTTTTATCGAGCAATGTGAGGCCAGAAAATCCATCATGGCGCCAGTCTTCGACGAGATCGAGAAAATCGATTTCAACCTGAGCTTCGATGAATGTTTGGAACGTGCTAAAAACCTCAAAGAGGATCTGCTCAATAGGCGTGTCGGGTGAGCGTGGGGTCGCCTTACCCACCGCCCCGGCGCTACGCGCCGCCTGATGGGCAAGTCCGCTCTTGCGTCACATAAGTATGCGGCGGACTTGTCCACAGGTGCGGGCCGTGGATAAGGCTGGCAGGGTCAGCCGAGCTTTTGAGCTAGCTTTTCCGCCTGCAAATGGGTGTAGCGCTTTAGCATTTGGAGCGTTTTATGGCCACTGACAGCAGCGAGCTCCAACACGGTGAAATCACCACGTTCCGCAAGGCGGGACAAAGCTTCATGGCGTAGATCATGGAATGTGAAATTCTTGACCTTGGCTCTGTCGCAGGCGTAGCGGAAAGCATGGTAGAGAGTTAGGCGCTCAACCGGTAGAACCACACCTGAAACAGCGCGGGGTAGGGCCTTGAAAACCTCAAGAGCGGTGCTCGATAGTGGGACCGCTCGTGGCTCTTCGTTCTTGATTTTCTCCGGATCTGTCAGCATAGCCAGCTTTCGCTTTATGTTCACCTGTGCCCAGGTGAGCGAGAGCAGTTCCCCCTGACGCATTGCCGTTTCGACGGCCAACTGAACCGCTGGCCAGAGCCAAGGATTACGCGAGGCTCGGCACTCGCTCTCAAAGGCCTGCCATTCCTCTGCTGTCAGTCGACGTTCCCGCCCCTTGCCATCGGACGGCTTACGGATCCGTTCGACCGGATTACCACGCGGTAGAACGATGCCTTTCTCTGTCTGTGCGAAACCAAGCACCTTAGAGAGCATGTAGAGTTCTTTCCTTACGGTCGATTCCGAGACCGCCGACCGATCCTTGTTGCCCTTGATTCTCCCGTCACGATAAGAGGCGATTAGTTTCTGATCGAGTGCGGCTAGGCTGTAATCGCCTAGCGCATCATCGAGGCGAGCGAGCTGGAAGCGCCAGGCCTCTTTCTCATCATCGCGTACACGATAGTGATGCGGCGCGAACTCTACCTTGAAGTCTTTGATCAAATCCCGAAGTGTTGTTCGCTCGGCATCGGCGGCGCTTGTGAATGTCCCGACATCCATGTCGCGTTCGGCTGCTCGTGCCCACTTCTCAGCATCCTCTCGGTACATGAAGGTTCTGGTCTGATTCGGATAGCCCTTGCGCCTGATCTGAACATGCCATTGGAAGTCGCCTTTTTTCCTGATCGTCGCCATTACCGGTTCCCCTATGGTGTGCCAGGATTGTGCCAATAAATGCCTAAATGGTCTACAACCCTTGTAACTGACACACTTCTTACTGGCCTGGAAAGCGTGTTTAGGCTAATAGCCTAACGCGGGTTCGAATCCCGCCCTCTCCGCCAGTAAATGATTTTGAGATGTTTCATACCGTCTCGAAAAGTTCCAGAAAACCCGCATGAATGCTTAATTCATGCGGGTCTTTTGCTATCTCACTTTGTGTCTTTACTTCTCGATTTCTTATGTATAGATTCATGTATAGCTCGATCCTATACATGGGAAATCTATATAAATGGCTCTCAACGACACTAAAATCAAGGCTTTACAGCCAAAGGACAAGTCCTATCAGGTAACCGATGGGGATGGGCTTGCGCTCAGGTCGAGCCTTCTGGCCGGAAGCTTTGGCGTTTCCGCTACGCTATTTTTTCGGATGGAGCCCCTTCCGGTTCATGAAAATCCTTAACCTTGATTCATGACTAACAGTAATGCTTTTATTGGGATATAAAATATAATGACATCCGCTTATCTGTATATCTCTTTGTAATCTCTCCTAGAGTAACTTTAATACCGTTCTGGTGTCACAACCACGAGCGGTTTTTTTTGTCCGTAATATTTGGTAGAGAAGACAATGGATCAAGTAGAGAATACATGTACATGCAGCGTGTGCGGAGTGGTGCAGGAAAAAACCAATAAAGGAAATTTGCCCAGATGGTGGGTTCGGGAGATGTCTGGCGGAGGTGTGGGAGAAGCCCGTTTGTTATGTGCGGATTGTGCCGCCGGTATCCCGATCAACGAACGCCCTGCGCAGAAGTCTTATACTTCCCATATTCCGCTGTTTACCCCTGTGCCGGCAGAGTACAAAAAAAAGAGGGCGCTGAAATAATGTGAAAGGATGGATCCTGGATGCGGGATCGCAAGAACCCTGAAAGCAGCGATGAAACGGAGCAGAATGCGCCTGTATGCAGGGAGTGCACCCATTATTACGTCACCTGGGACGATAGTTTTCCGTATGGGTGCCGGGCAATGGGATTCAAGAGCAGGCGCAATCCGCAACTCGATGTCCTGCGGGCAACGAATACTCATTGTGTGACGTTTGAATCCCGACTAAACAGCCGCTCTGCCTGAAGCTATGTTTTTAATCGGCATGATGGGCCGCTGGTGGCGGGCAGTGCGCCGGTGTTATCGATCGACCTGATATCCGCGCCGGCTAACCATGGGCAAGAAAGAGATGTCTTGGCCGCCAAATTTGAATTTGCAGGTTTTTCCATAAAATACAGCCGCTAAGGCCATCCTCTACCGTTCTGCCTAATGAAAATCATGAGGTGAAGATCATTTAAACCTTGATATACAACATGGATAATGTAGTTAAAATGATCCCGTTATCCTGTTGATGAGATTTTATGTACTTCGTCACTCCATATCTGGCGGTGGGCCGCCGTGCCGATGCAGAAGATGCGGAAAATCTTGCTGCGCACGGCATCAAGTCCATCCTGTCTTTGTGTGCGCTAGTCAGGCCGGACGGGATTGCCCGCCAGTTGAGCATGGACATCAAGGACCGGGCTGCTTTGCCGGCAGAGTTCATCGGCGAGGCCATGGGTTTTCTCAACGCGCAGATTCAGGCAGGGCGCAAGGTACTGGTGCATTGCGAAATGGGGATTTCACGTTCGGCGTCGATTGCGGTCGGCTATCTGCACGGGTTTCATGGCATGCCGCTGGAACAAGCGCTGGCCAAGGTGCGGGAAGCCAACCCGATGGCCGATCCGCATCCGCTGCTGCTGGAGTCGATGCGCAATTATTTTTACCGGCCGGCTGAAGCGGTCGATCTTTCCGGCAATGAAAATCCGCTGGGACCATCGACGCTGGCCGTGGCAGCCATCAACGGCGCCGTTGCCCGGTTGCATCGCTATCCGGACAAGGATGCGTCGGCGCTGCGCGACAAGCTCGCGGCCAGGCTTGGCGTAGCGGTGGAACAAATCATCCTGGGCAACGGCTCGTGCGAGCTGATCGATCATCTTGCCCGCGCCTGCCTGTCTCCCGGCGACGAAGCCATTATTCCGCTGCCGTCGTTTCCGGTTTACCGCTCGGCAACCAGGGCAGCCGGCGGCACGGTGGTTCCCGTTCCGATGCCGGAGGGCGCTTACTGCGTGGAAGGCATCCTGGAAAAAATAACTCCGCATACTAGGCTGGTAATGATCGGTTCCCCGAACAACCCGACCGGCACCATCCTCGGCGAAACCGAACTGCAGCAGTTGGTCGACGGGCTGCCCGAGCAGGTGTGGCTGCTGGTTGACGAAGCTTATCGCGACTATGTGGATGCGGCCGAGATAGCCGATGCCATGGCCTGGGTTGCCAAAGGCAAAAACGTCATCGTCATGCGTTCCTTTTCCAAGGCGTACGGACTGGCGGGGCTGCGCATCGGCTACGGCATCGCCCCGGCCTGGATTGCCAGGGCGATAGACCGGCTGCGCCAGAATTACAACACCAATTCCATGGCCCAGCTGGCCGCCGCCGCGGCGCTGGATGACGCCGCTCACTTGGCCCGCACCCGCGCCAACAATGCGTCCGAGCTGCAGCGCGTGCAGCGGCGGCTGAGCGAAATGGGCGCTTCCTATATTCCGTCCCGGGCAAATTTCGTGCTGGTGCAGGCCGAATCGGATATTGCCGAGCGTCTGGATCGGGCCGGCATCAAGGTCAAGGACATGGCGCGCTTCGGCGCGCCCGAATATTTCCGGGTGAGCATAGGCCTGCCCGAGGAAAACACCAGGTTTCTCGATGAATTCGAAAACATCCTGCAGGAATCCAGAGAAATTTCCCAACCAGTTTTTGCGTGAAAAGGAGAAGCGGCATGGTAATGATGATGGCTCCGGGAGGCACGCCGGAAATGGCGCGCGCCGTTCTGGATGAAGGCGCGGACGCGGTCTACGTGGGCGTGGTAGGCTGGAGCCGCCGCGGCGCCCAGGACGAGCTCAACGACGACGAGATTCGCCATACGATCGATTACGCCGCGACCAAGGGCAAGGAGGTGCGGGTGGTGGTGAATACCTTGCCGAGCTCGACCGAAATCCCGATGTTTCTCGAACATATCCAGCGCTACGCCAGCTGGGGCGCACGCGGTTTCATGATCAGCGATATCGGCGCCATCAAGCTGGCGCGCGAGATTCTGCCCGCGGACGTGGAAATCCATACCAGCGTCGGCTGCGGCATCACCAATTACGAGGACGTCAAGTTCCTGGGCGATGCCGGTGCGGATTACGTGGTGCTGCCATACCGGTTGACGGTAGAGGAAATCCGCCAGATTACGTCCGAAAACGACGTCGGTATCGAAGTGTTCCTGTTCAAGACGCCCTCCGGCGGCAAGATCTGCCCCGGCAAATGCATGATGAGCAGCTATTTCAGCTTCCGCCGCTGGCTGGACGCGAACGGCAAGGACCATTTCCACGGTTCGGCCTCGCGCGGCGGCGACTGCCTGCGCGTATGCCAGACCGACTGGAAATTCAATATCGGCCAGGTCGAGTTCGACGAGCCGATGACCATCAAGGAAAACCCCGCGTTGTGGCTGGAAGAGTTGCCGGAATATCTGGAGGCCGGCGTCGGCTGCCTCAAGGTGCCGGGGCGCGACCGTTCGCCCGAACTGGTGCGCAGCATTACCCGCGTCTACCGGCAGGCGGTGGACCAGATTCTCGGATCGGACAATCCCAACCTCGCCCAGTACGCCCAGGAACTGGAAACCTTGCGCAGCCGCTGGCGTACCGAGCGCTCCAAGCGCGACAACCGCCTGCTGACCGAAGCGGAAAAAGAATCGCGGCGTGCCATGGCGGCCACGCTTTAAGAAGCTGTTATGAACCAGGAGAACCCCATGTTTGAACTATCCACCGAAGCCTGCAACATCAAGGAACTGCGCGAAGGCGACTTTTCCCCTTACGACGCCACCTACCTCGGTGACTATTCCTGCCCGGAATATCCCAACAACTTCAGCTCCAACGTCGATCAGTTGAAGGCCGGGCTGGAGCTAGTGAAAGCGCGCGGCCAGAAGTGCTATCTGCGCATGTACGCGGTGCCCAGCAACCACGATCTGCCGTGGGTGGAAGACCTGATGGACGAGGCGCTGACGATGCCGTTCGACGGCTTCGAAGTGCACAACCTCGGTTTGCTGCGCATGCTCAAAACCAAGGGTTGCCAGGTGCCGGTGCACCTCGGCGTGTTCGGCAACCTGTATACCCACGAAACCGCCAAGGCGCTCAAGGATTACGGCGTCGCCCGCGTCTGCCCCAATCCCGAGCTATCGCTCAAGGAAATCGCCTACATTGCGGAAAACACGCCGATCCAGGTGCTGGTGCCGGTGCACGGCAAGATTCCGCTGGTGATCTCGGAAACCTGTTTCATCATGGAACACAGCGAAGAAGGCTGCGCCGACGACGGCAGCTGCACTTACGCTTGCGCCGACGAGCACTGGCTGAAGCGCGGCCGCAACGACGGCAGCCGTGCCGACTGGTCGCTCAAGGATACCGGCCGCATGACGCTGTCGGGCAAGGACCTGTGCATGGTGGAACACGCCCAGACGCTGGTGGAGATGGGCTTCAACGCCTTCTACGTGCAAAGCAAGGGCGAAGGCAAGGACTACGTCGGCCGGGTGGGGCGCATTTATCGGGAAGCCTTGGAGAAAGCTTTCGCCGGCGAAGCGGCGCTGGACTACGCACCGGTGATCGCCGACCTCGGCTCCTTCGCGCGCGAAGGATTGTGCAACGGCTATTACTTCGAAAGCGCCGGCCAGCGTTACTTCGGGAGATCCTGACATGGCGCAATTGCTGGCCCCCGGGGGCTCGGTGGAAATGGCGTGCACGGCGGTGGACGAGGGCGCCGACATCATTTATGTCGGCCCGCTGGGGTTCTCGCGCCGGCCTTACGAATCGGAGTTGACCGACGCGGAAATCCGCGAGGTGGTCGATTACGCCGCGGACCATGATCGCGAGGTGCGGGTGGTGCTCAACACCTATCCCAGCCCGTTCGAAATGGACGCGTTCCTGGCCAAGGCCAAGGCCTATGCCGATTGCGGCGTTTCCGGCTTCGTCGTCACCGATCCCGGCGCGATCCGCGTGCTGCGCCGGCTGATCCCCGACACCCTGATTCACGTCAGCATCGGCAGCGGCGTCAGCAACTGCCTGGATGCGGATTTCTACCGCGCGCTGGGCGCCGACGTCATCATCCTGCCTTACCGCTGGGATGTGGAAGAAATCGCCGCGGCCAAGCAGGCCAGCGACATCGGGTTGGAAGTGTTCCTGTTCGAGACCGTGCAGACCGGCAAGATCTGCCCCGGCAAATGCATCATGAGCAGCTACCTGCGCTTTCGCGAATGGCTGGATGTCGAGCAGAAAGTGAACTTTTACGGCAGCGCCAACCGCGGCGCCAAGGAATGCTACCGCGTATGCCAGGCGTCCTGGGAGTTCGGCACGCCGGACAGCCCGCAGCCGATCGAACTCAAGCTGCGCCGCGATGCCCGCCTGATGCTGGAGCAGTTGCCGGCCTTCATCGACCAGGGCGTGACCTGCTTTAAGCTGTCCGGCCGCGAGCGTCCGGTGGCGATGATCCGCGATCTGGTGCGCTTCTACCGCAAGGCCATCGATACCGTGCTTGCGGGTGAAACCAACCTTGATCGTTACGCCGGCGAACTCGCCGAACTGCGCGTGCGCTGGGTGCGCGAGAAAAGCAAGCGCGTCGACACGCTGATGGACCGAGCCAATAGCTATGCCGTCTGAAACAACAGCGCTGCCGGTGCTGCGGGCCTCGTTCGAGGCGACCGGCAGCGGACGCTGGCTGATGCAAACCATCGTCGAGCTGGAGCTGGACCGCAACAACGGCTTTGAGCTCGACCTGGCGTTGTCGGGCGATAGCGTCAAAGGCGCGCTGCAAGCCACCGAAGCCCGGCTTGCGGCGGGCGAGGTCGATTTCATCGATACCGACTGGCTGTCCATTGCCCGCTGCCGTCGCGCCGGCCTGCATGTCACCGGCGCGGTGCCTTACGGCGCGATTTTCGGCGGCATGGTGGCGCCTAACGCGGGCGAATTGCGGACCTTGGCCGACCTGCCGGGCATGACCATAGGCGTGGTGCGTCGTCAGGACAAGAACTGGCTGCTGTTGCGTGCGTACTGCAAGGCCGCGCTGGGTTTCGATCCGGCGCTGGTTTGCCAGTTGGTGGAAGCCGGCTCCAAAAGTGCGCTGCACGAACTCCTGTACGGCGGCGAGCTGGATGCGGCGCTGCTGTTCTGGCATCAGGTGCCTGCGCTGGTCGCTGGCGGCGATTTCTTCGAGGTCTGCGATTTGCTGGATCTGCTGCCGGAGCTGGGCGTGCGCTGCGTGCCTTCGACATTTTTCGTATTCCAGGATGCGCTGGTTGCAGCCCATCCAGAACTGGTGCGCGGCTTTGCCGCCGCGCTGCGTGCGGCCTACCGCGTGCTGCATGCTGATGCTGATGCCTGGCAGCAGGCGACCAATTGCCACCGGCCCGACTGGCAGGCACTACGCGGCAAGTGGCTCTCGCGCATGCAGCCCTATTGGCAGCCGGGCATGGCGGCGGACCTGGCCAAGCTGACCAATTATCTGGGCGCCTTCGATGCGGAGGCGCAATTCAATGGATTACCCGAGGGCACGCTCTCGGCGTCTTTTCTTCAGTGAGGAACAACATGACGGTACTGATGGCACCTGGAGGAACTCTGGACATGGCGCTCCGCGCTTTCGAACGCGGCGCCGATTCCGTATTCGTCGGCCCCAAAGGCTGGAGCCGACGCCCCGCCAGCGATGAATTGACCGATGCCGAAATCGGGGAGCTGATCCGCCAGGCCAAGTTGCAGGGCAAGGACGTGCGCATCGCGATCAACGTGATGCCGGCGCCCTCCGAGGTGGACGCTTTTCTCGCCAAGATCGAGCCTTACGCGGAATGGGGCGCCGGCGGCGTGATGGTGTGCGACCCCGGCTTGATTCCGCTGGTGCGCAAACGTTTTCCTCAGCTGGAAATCCACGTCAGCGTCACCGCCGGCGTGTTCAATACCGAAGACATCGGTTTCTACGACGAACTGGGCGCCGATTACGTGGTGCTGCCTTACCGCTGGGGCGTCGCCGAAGCGGAGGAAATCCGCCGCGCCAGCCCGATGAAGCTGGAAGCCTTCATGTTCCAGACCTCGCATCGCGGCCGCATCTGCCCGGGGCGCTGTTATTCCAGCAGCTATTTCCACGTCAAGCATTTCCGCGACGAGGACGCCAAGGATCACTTCGTCGGCTCCGCCTCGCGCGGGGGCAGCTGCTACCGCATCTGCCGCGTCGAATGGTCGCTGCGCTCCGGCGACTACCAACACCCGCAGGCGCCGACGCTGAAAAGCAGTCCGGAGTTGCTGCTGTGGGAGTTGCCGGAATACGTGGCGATGGGCGTGGAGCGTTTCAAGATTCCGGGGCGCGAGCGTTCCCCCGAACTGGTGGCGGATATCGTCGGCTTCTACCGCCGCGCGCTGGATCACGTGCTGGCCGGCAATCCGAATATGTGCGGCTTCGCTTCCGAGTGGGAGGATCTCAAGGCGCGCTGGACGGGAGAACGGACAGGTCGCGACGACGACCGCGTGGTCCGCGCAGAGCTGGCGGCGTGAGCGCCAAAGTGCTGGGCCTCGGCGAGATCGACGAGGCCGATGCCGCGTTGGTCGGCGGCAAGGCATTTCATCTGGCGCAACTGCTGCGTGCGGGTTTTCCAGTTCCGGCCGGGTTCTGCCTGACCACGGCGGCGACGGAAATCTGGAACGATGACGCCAGGCAGGCGCTGCTGGAAGCTTATCGCCGCATGGGCGGAGGCAGCGTCGCCGTGCGCAGTTCGGCGCCCGGAGAAGATGGCGAAAACGCGAGCTATGCCGGCATCTTTTGCAGCGTACTGGCGGTGGATGGCGAAGCAGCATTGATCGCAGCGGTCGAACGCTGCCTGGCTTCGCTGCATGCGCCGTCGGCACGCCGCTACCGCGACAATCTCGGCATTGCCGCAACACCGGCGATGGCGGTGCTGATTCTGCGCATGGTGGACGCGCGTGCGGCAGGCATCGCCTATACCTGTGCGCCGCTCGATCCCGCGCGCCGCCATATCCATGTCAACACCGTATGGGGTCTCGCCGAGCCGCTGGCTTCGGGGCGCGTGGAAGGGGACGGGTTTGTCGTCTCCCGTTCCGGTAAACTGTTGCACCGCAACTTGACCGACAAGCCTTTCCGGCTTACCGCCGCAGGCGAGCAGGCCGTCCCGGAACCCTTGCGCCAAGCCGCCAGCATGACGGATGCCGAGGCAAAACTGGTCGCCAGGCTGGCGATCAAGGCGGAAAAATTCTTCGGCAAGCCGCAGGATGTCGAGTTCGCGTTCGATGATGGCCAATTATGGCTGTTGCAGTCGCGTCCGATTGCGGTGAGTGCCGAAGATGCCGTCGAGGTGGAGCAATACCTGCGCCGCGAGCGCAGGCGCCTGGCGCGCAAATGCGCGGCGCTGCGGCGCAAGGGGGTCGTATCGGGCAGCGACATTGTCTACAGCAACGGCAATATCGGCGAGCTGCTGCCGACGCCGACGACGATGAGCTTCGGGCTGTTCCGGCGGATTTTCGCCGGCAAGCAGGGCAGCATCGTTACCGGACGCTTGCGGCTGGGGTATTGTTTTTCGCCTGATGTAGCCCACCACCTGTTCGAGCGCATCGCCGGTCAGCCGTATTTCAACCTGGAACTGGACGCCGCCACCTTCGACTACGGCGCGTCGCCGCCGATCCAGTTTTACCTCGATCAGGTATGCGTCAATCCGGCCCTCGCCAATTACCCCGAGGTCAACCTGTATTGCCAGCACTACGCCACGCCGGACGAAGCACATGCTTTTAGCGAACCCGTCGCGGCCAAGGCAGTCCGGCTTGCCGGCGTATTCCGCGCACATTTGGCCGGACATGCCCGCAAATTCCTGCCGCGCTTTCCCACCGAGATCGAGCCCAGGCTGGCACAGCCGGCGACACACGAGTGGCAAGCTTATGCCGCGCCGCAGGCGGTCGAGGCTGTCGGCGCCCTGATGCGGAATTTGCGCGCATTCGCCTGCGTCGAGTTCGTGGTGGCGGCGCGGCTGGGTTTCTATTTTGCCGCGCTGGCGCGCCGCCGTCTCAGCCGTCTGCTGGGTGCGGAAGGCGAAAACCTGTATGCGCTCCTGCTTTCGGGCCTGTCTGGTAGCCTCGTGACGCAGCAGACGCTGCACCTGGAACAGGTCGCGCGCGGCGAGCAGGATATGGCGGCGTTTCTGGATATGTACGGGCATACCGCGCGCAACGAGCTGGAAATCGCCGAGCCGCGCCTCGCCGAATCGCCGGCGATGCTGGAGTCCATGCTGCACGACCTGAAACATAGCGGGCGCAGTCCCGCCGAAGATTTCGCCCGCAAGCAGGCGCAGCGCTTAGAGGCCGAACAGGCGCTGATAGAAAGTCTGCACGCACGCGGCGTCGGCGACGAGGATAGGCGCGAACTGCTGGAAGACCTGGAGCTCGCCCAGCGTTTCCTGCCCTTGCGGGAGACGATCAAGCATTACTACACTGCGCGCTATGCCGAGATTCGCCGCGGTTTGCTGCGGCTGGAGCGCTTGCTGGGCTGGGAGCGCGACCTCATATTTCACCTTTACCCGGAAGAGCTGTCCCGTGCCGTGCGCGACCCGGCCGGTTTCGAGCGCCGTGCGACGGCCCGCAAGAAGGACTGGCTGCTGGCTGCCAAGGCGGTGCGCCAGCAAAGCCTGCCGGACGTCATCTTTGCCAGCAACCTGCAGGCGATGACAGGGCGGGCGGGCAGTCCGGACGATGGCGAAAATATGTTACAAGGCACGCCGTTATCGCCGGGCAGGATACAGGGCATCGCGCGCATCATCGACCCCGCCGACTTGGAGTCGCAGGAGTTTTCCGGCAACGACATCCTGGTTCTGCGCTCGGCCAATCTCGGCATTGCGCCCCTGCTGCGCGTCGTGGCCGGCATGGTGGTCGAAGTGGGCGGGCTGCTCGCGCATGGCGCCTGCCAGGCGCGTGAAGCCGGCGTGCCTGCGGTGGTGCTGCCGCAGGCGACGCATTTGATCGCCAACGGCGTCACATTGTGCCTGGACGGTAGCCTGGGCACGGTAGAGGTCGTCGTTGCGGAAGAGAAAAGAAAATCCAGCCATGAACGCGCCTGCGAAACTGTTTGATCTTACCGGCAAGGCCGTGCTGGTCACCGGCGCCGGCGCCAACGGCGGCATCGGCCATGCCCTGGCGCTGGGGTTCGCCCGCGCCGGCGCACAGCTGGCGATTGCCGATATCGACGCCGAAGGCCTGGCGCGGACGCATACCGAACTGGCCGCGCTGGGAGGCACGCCGGTCAGCGTGCTGTGCGATATTGCGGCGCCCGAACAGGTCGCTGCCTTGTATGAAGCCATCGATCTGGCTTTCGGCCGGGTCGATGTATTGGTCAACGTGCCGTTTTATTTTCCCAGGCGGGTCAAGCCGCACGAGCTGGAACTCGCCGATTGGGAGCGCATGCTGGCGGTCAACATGACCGGCTATTTCCTGTGCTGCCGACAGGCGCTCTCCCGCATGCTGGAGGCGGGCAGGGGCGCCATCATCAACATCGGCTCCAACGCCGGCGAGTTGGCGCTGGGGCGCGGGGCGTTTCCCTACAGCGCCACCAAGGCCGCGATTCACCAGATGACGCGCGAGCTGGCGGTGGAATACGGCGGTAACGGCATCCGCGTCAATGCGTTGCTGCCCGCGCAGACATTGACCCCTGGTTTGCGTGAACATCTGCAGACGCCGCGTTTTCGCGACCACGTATTGCCGCGCATCCTGATGGGTTTGCCGCAGGGCCGCCTCTTGGAGCCGGAAGATCTGGTCGGGCCGGCGCTGTTTCTGGCCTCGGACGCCGCTGCGGCGGTCAACGGCGTATTATTGCCGGTGGATGGCGGCAACCTGGCGCTGAATGCCGGCGGCAGCCACGCCTGGCCGGCTTCATAATCATGCCCTGCCTGCGTATCGAAACCACCCAGGGATGGCTGGAAGGGAGCAGCGAAGCACTATTCGACCGTATCGACGCGGTGCTGTGCCGGGTGCTCAAAGTCCCGCCCGACGATTCGCTGATACGCCTGAACGAATACCCCAGGGAGAAAATGCGCCTGCCGGCCAAGTCCGGCCAGCGTTATGTATTCATCGAAGTCGCATTGTTCGCCGGCAGGTCGCTGGAAACCAAGCGCGCGCTTTACGATGGGCTGACGCAGGTGATGGCGGATTTTGGCGCGGCAGCCGGGGATGTAACGATCGCGCTGCACGAAGTAGCGCTGGAGAACTGGGGAATCGAGGGCGGCAAACCCGCAAGCGACATCGCGTTCGGCTTTACGATCGCGATCTAGGGCATGCCTGCCTGATCAGACTTTATCGAGTATCAGCTGCCCGCGCCAGCCCTGCGGAACCTCGAGCGATTGCGCGAACGAGACGATTTCCTTCACCGGCAGCTGGCGCACCACTTCGTTGGTCTTCTTGTCCATTATCTTGAATACCGCGATGCCGGTGATCTGGTCTTTCTCTATAGCCGCGAAAAGGTTTTGCTGTTTTTTAGTAAATGCGTCGTTGACCTGCCGGACGGCTTTTTCGGTATCTCCGTGGGCATCATCCGCGGTTGTGGTCTGCTGCTCATGAGCAGCTTGGGTGGTTTTCTGGGTGGATGGCTCGTGATCTGAAGTGACGGCTCGGCCGGAACTCCTGGGCTTGCCCGTGTTCTGGCGATTGGGGGTGGTGATGGCTGGGGATGCTATCGCTGAAACGTCCACGCCGAATCCTCTCGTTTAACGGTTAACGCAACGCCTGGTTTTTGGTCACAGCTGGCTGCGCACAGCAACTGCCGGATATTCTACCCGCCAACAAAGCCGAAGAAAATAACCCTGGGCCAAACCCGATATTTTTTATCAACTTTACGCGACGATGGCTTAGCGTTTAAGCTAGTGCGAAACGTTGGCTTTGATCTTTTCCTGCCCGCAGCAAAAGGAGTACATCATGAACGATAAAGAACTCGTCGCCCGCCATGCGGCCGCACTGGTGCAGGACGGCATGCTTGTCGGGCTGGGCACCGGCTCGACCGCCAATTACTTTATCGACGAGCTGGCGCGCCGCCGCAACGAAGAAGGGCTTAAAGTGACCACGGCGGCAAGCTCGGTAGTGAGCACGATCAAGGCGCGGGAGCTCGGGCTGCCGCTCGTCTCCATCGAACACCTGAGCCGGCTCGACCTTTACGTCGACGGTGCCGATGAAGTCACTCCGGAAATGGTGCTGCTGAAAGGCCGCGGTTCCGACCTGGTGCGGGAAAAACTGATGGCGAAAGCCAGCGACAAATTCCTGGTGCTGGTCGACCAGAGCAAGCTGGTCGGCCGCATCGGAGAAAAATTTCCGATACCCGTAGAAGTGATGCCGTTCGCCTGGCAGTTGGCCAGGCGAACGCTCGAATCGCTGGGCGGGCGCGGCAGTCTGCGCCAGAACGCATCCAAGGACGGCCTCGCGGTCACCTCCCACGGCAGCCTGGTGCTGGATATGACCTTTGAGCCGACACTGGGCAGCAAGATGCTGGACGAAATGCTGAACGCCACGCCGGGCGTGGTCGAGCACGGCATATTCCGCGGGCTGGCCAGCGCGGTTTTCATCGCAGAAAACGGCCGGGTGCAGGAGCGCCTGGCTTCGGTTTACTAGTGTGAACATGCCCTAGATATTCCGCTGCAAATGCGCATAGGGCGGCAGCGTCTGTAAACGGGTATCCGTGAGCGCGCCGCCGACCGTGAAGTGATACATGCTCTGCAACGACAAATCCTTGATGCCCAGCAGTTCATGCACCGCATCGTCGAAATAGCAGCCGATACCGGTGCCGCGCACTCCCGCCGCTTCGGCTTCTAGATAGAACATCTGGCCGATGATGCCGGCTTCCCAGAATAGCTGGCGGTAAACCCAGGGTTTTTCGGTCAGGCTGACCTCGAATTCCGCCAGCATGCCGAGACTGAACGCGCCGTCGGCGGCGATCTCCTGATGGCAGGAAAGGGTTTGCGCCGCATCCCGCGCGTCGGCTGCCAGCAGGCGGTAAAGCGTTAAATGTTCCGGGCATCCTTGCGGTCGCAGCCACTCGAATTCGGGCATCAACACATCGCGCAGCTTTGGTTTGGCCTGCCCGTTGCGCAGCAATACGTAAAGCCCCGGCGCCAGGCCGTCTACGCGGTGCACGAACAGCGCCAGATGCACTCGCGCCTCCCAGCCGATTGCGTCGAACGGCGGCACGCCAGAGCGCGGCAGCGTCATGTCCAGCATGCGGTAGAACGCGGCGGCGGAAATCGAGGTGACGCCGTCGAAAGCCTGCGCGCTGCGGCGCTGCATGACGATGGTGGCGGCGGATTGTCCGCATGGGCTGGCGAGCGGCTCTGGCAGCGCCCGCGGCTGGCGGAAAAGCTCGTCGGTCGCGGGTTTGAGGCAAGCCTGCGCCGCTGCTTCGATCACCGGCCAGTCATCGAGGCGATACGGGGACAGCGCATTGGCGCGGCCTTGCCAGTGGCCGTTGCCGGCGGCTCGCACAATCGTTTCCGCAGCTACAGGCCCTATTGTCCCGGCTGTCACCAGCAGCATCGCGTCCGGGTGTTCGCGCTCGGCCTCGCCGAAATCCTGGTCCCGGTCCAGCCCCAGCGCGGCGGCGATTGCCGCGTCGCCCCACGAATCCAGCAGCCTGACCTGCCAGCCCAGCATCGCCGCGGCGATGCGCGCCGCCGCAATCGCATGGCCGGCATCGTGCTGGCAATAGCGGTAGGCGCGCTCGCCGTACTTCCAGGCTTCGCGCCAATGGATGGACGATATTCCCAGCAGGAAAGCATCCGGCGTCAGCGCGACGCTTGAGTGGCAGCGGTGCTCCAGCACGTGATCCCGGCTCAGGTAGTGATGTGCGCCATCTGCTATGCCATCGCAGCCGTTGGTAATCACATAAGCCTCGGTCGGGTGCAGGTTGCCGCTGGAAGGGTTGCAGCGCAGCGCCCAGCGGTTGTAGCCGTACTGTTTCCAGGCGGAAAGGCCGAAAGCGTAAGCGAGCAGGGCGGCGATATTGGCCTGTGTCAGCGCCTGCGCCGCAATCTTGCCGGGTTGGAACAGGCTGGTGTACAAAGGCGCGGCATCAAACGCAGGCAAGGGCAGCTCCAGTCGCGCGCAGCCTTCAAAGCTGCGGAAAGCATTGGGCTGACTACCCCAGTCCAGCCCATGCGGGCCAGCGGCATAACGGTACAGATGGTGCTTGGTGCGCTGGTGGTAGCCCAGCACGGTATCGAGAGCGGAATTCACCAATTACCGGTTGGCCAATGCCAGGGCCTGATCCGGTGCGGTATGGGGGCAATGCGATGGAATGGTCACGGTACGGTTGCGGCCGCCGCGCTTGGCCTGGTAAAGTGCCTTGTCGGCATCCTCGAGCATTCTGCTGCAATCGACCAGGCAGCTCTCGCACGCCGTCGGCAGCCATGCCGTCACGCCCAGGCTGATGGTCACCGGGATGCTGCCGTGGCCAATAGACAGTGGGATGGCTTCCACCGCGCGGCGCAGTTTCTCGGCAAGCGCAAGGGCGCCGGTTTCGTCGGTGGCGGGCAGCAGCACGCAAAACTCTTCGCCACCGTAGCGTCCGAGAGTGTCCTGCCGGCGCAACTGCGAACTCAGCAATGCAGTCACTTCCACCAGCACCGCATCCCCGGCGGAATGCCCATGCTCGTCGTTGATGCGCTTGAAAAGGTCGATGTCTATCATCAGCAGCGCCAATGGCAGGCGGCTGCGCTGCGCGGCCGCCATATCCTTTTCCGCATGCGCCATAAACGCGCGGCGGTTGAAAATCCCGGTTAGCGAATCGGTCATCGCCAGCGCGCGGATTTCGCGGTCGGCGCGCTCCTTGATCATCAGGATGAAGCCCAGGGACCCCAGCAGATCCAGCGCGGTCACGCAGACGAACACCGCCAGTTGCACCGGGTTGGGGGCGACGGAAGTATGCGGTGCGGCAAATACGTAGGCCCCCGTCAAGGCGGCAATGGAGCGCAGCGCCAACATCGGCAGCATCACCACGGCAGATCCGAAAATCAGCCACCATGCACGCCCCGTGCGCGATTCCATGTCGGTACGCAATACCTGAATAATCATCAGCAGCTGCACGGCATACACCAGGCTTCCATAGCCGATGCGGCTGCGGACATCTTCATACGGCAGGGAAGCGAAGAGCAATAATGACAGCAGAATAGGCAGCAGGCACTGCCAGCGCGGCCAGGCCCATTGGCGATATTCGTAAATGGCGGCGAGCTTCAGCGATTGCGCCGTCGCCATCAACAGGTTGGCGACGACGATCGAAAGTATATCGGGAATCATGCCGCGTGCCGCGATCAGCAGCCACACGACCGATTCCAGCGCCAGGGCTCCGGCCCATTTGCGCAACCCCTCACGCTCCCTTCGATGCGAAACGACAGCCAGGCTCAGCGCCATCAGGCCGCTGATCAGCATCAATGAAAACAGCAGGGTTCTATTATCCAGGAGCATGCGAGTGCTGGGCGAAGAAGTTAACCCATTGTAATTAAGCGATGGATGCTAGGCCAGCGGTAAACGGTAGTAAGGCAGAGGCTTTTCGCCCGACTAATCTCCAAACTCGACGGAGAACCGTAATGTCTCGACTACTAAATTCGCAACTGGCCGTCGTGCTGGCCTTATCGATGGCAACGCCAGCCTGGGCAGGCGCATGTAGCGTCGGCAGCGGGCCGGTCCGCGCCGCCTTGCTGGAGCTATACACCTCGGAAGGCTGCAGCAGCTGCCCGCCCGCCGACCGCTGGCTGGGCAGGCTGGCGGCGCAAGGCTTTTCAGCCAATCGCGTGGTTCCGCTGGCGCTGCACGTGGATTACTGGGATTACATCGGCTGGCAGGACCGTTTCGCCAAACCGGCATTTACCGCCCGCCAACGCGAGCAGGCCGCGATTGGTTTCGTCTATACGCCGCAGGTAATGCTCAACGGCCAGGATTTTCGCGGCTGGGGCAGTGCCGCGCGGTTTGAAGAAACCGTTGCGGCGATCAACCGCACGGCGCCGCGGGCCGATATCAGGCTATCGCTCAACCAGGCGCCGGGCAAACTGGAGGCCGATATCGTCGTCCAGCTTGCCAAACAGGAAGACGCCGCCGTTTATCTTGCACTTTACGAAAACGACTTGAGCACGCAGGTGAAAGCTGGCGAAAACAGCGGTACCACGCTGCACCATGATTATGTCGTGCGCGAATGGCTGGGGCCGTATGCCGCCAACGGCAAGCATATCAGGCAGACAATCGCACTCAAACCCGGGTGGAAAGCCAAGGACTCAGGCATCGTAGCCTTCGTGCAGAACCGCGGCAGCGGCGAAATATTGCAGGCGCTGGCGAGCAAATTGTGCGAGTAGCGCAGAATCCTAAGCTGACAACAGTGGAATTCCGCGATTATGATGTTCGACTTAATCGCGAAAAAGGTGAGCCCAATGAATAATCCAACCAAACTCCGCTGGGGCATACTCGGCGCAGCCCGCGTCAATGAGCGCCTGCTGCCTGCCATCGTCGAAGCGCCGAATTCCCAACTGGTCGCCATCGCCAGCCGCCGCCCCGATGCCGCAGCCGAAACGCTCAAGAAATACGCGCCCCAATTACAGGGCGTATGCACCCATGACACCCTTGAAGCCTTGCTCGACGACGACAACGTGCAGGCCGTCTATATTCCGCTCGCCAACCACGAGCATGCCGAATGGGCGCTCAAGGCTATCGGGCGCGGCAAGCACGTGCTTGTCGAAAAACCCATGGCGCTCACCGTCGCGGATATCGAAGCCATCGAGGCCGCGGCGCAACAGCACAACGTCAAGGTGATGGAAGGCTTTATGTACCGCTTCCACCCGCAGCATGCGCGCATGAAGGAAATCGTGCATTCCGGCCTCATCGGCGAAGTGCGCGCCGTGCGGACCAGCTACTCTTTCATGATGCGCCCGGCGCGCATGTACCGGCTCGAAAAAAGCTGGGAAAACGGCGGCGGCGCGATGTGGGATATCGGGCCTTATGCGATCCATTCGGCGCGCATGTGCTTCGACCACGATCCCATCGCCGTGACGGCCATCGCCAAATACGTCGAAAGCGGCGCGGATATCGCTACCAGCGGCGTGATCGACTTCGGCGACGGCAAGCACGCGCGTTTCGACGTGAGCTTCGAATGCTCGCGGCAATCCACCTACGAACTCATAGGCACCAAAGGCATCGTTACCTGCCACGCTGCCTGGCAACTGCCAGGCGATGTGCCCGTCATCTCATGGTCCACCGAAGACGGCCGCAGCGGCGTGGAACGCATGCCGCCCGCCAACCACTTCAACCTGGAAATCGAACATTTCAGCGCATGCGTGCTGCACGGCGATGCGCCGTTGCTGACCTTCAAGGATGCGAAAGCCAATTGCCGGACGATAGTGGCGGCGTTGCAGTCGGCGGCGGAGGGGAGGGTGGTGAAGTTGTGAGGTGTGATGTAGGGCGGATTAGGCGCTGGCCGTAATCCGCCGTATGTTTCATTTGGCGCAATACGCTTTGCTATTGCGCCCTTGCGAGCTGGCTTTACTTTTCAGCCCGGCCGGCCTTGCACATCTGCCTGACGCAACCGCCATTCGGCCTCTTCGGCGCGGGCATCGTCAATGACCCGGATGACGCTCTTCAGATCAACCGGCTTGGTGTTCTGCTTGAAGTGGCCGGTCAGTTCTACCTCCGGATGCAGGTCGCCATGCGCATAAAGCGACCAGATTTCCTTGCCATATTGGGTCGTGAGCAGCTCAGGCGCGAAACGCCCGAAATAGGCTGTCAGATTGCCCACATCCCGCTCCAGCATGCTGCTGGCGTGGTTGTTGCCGGCGGCATCCACGGCTTGCGGCAGATCGATAATGACCGGGCCTTCGCTGCCAAGCAGGATATTGAATTCGGAAAGATCGCCATGGACGATACCGGCGCACAACATGCGCACCACTTCCCCAAGCAAGGTGTGGTGGTGCGCGCGCGCCTCCGCTGCGGTAAATTCCACGTCGTTCAGCCTGGGGGCTGCGTTGCCGTGCTCGTCGGTCACCAACTCCATCAGCAACACGCCTTCGTGAAAATTATACGGCTTGGGCACACGCACGCCGGCAGCGGCAAGGCGGTACAAGGCATCGACTTCGGCGCTTTGCCAGGCTTCCTCCTGCGCTTTCCGCCCAAATTTGGAGCCTTTTCCCATGGCGCGCGCCAGGCGACTGTTTTTTACTTTGCGGCCCTCGGTGTAATCTACGCTCTGGCGAAAGCTGCGCTTGTTGGCCTCTTTGTAAACCTTGGCGCAACGCACCTCGTCCCCGCAGCGCACAACGAAGACCGTGGCCTCCTTGCCGCTCATGAGCTGGCGGATCACGTCATCGACCAAGCCATCTTCGATCAGCGGTTCAAGTCTTTTTGGGGTTTTCATAGGGCCGGATGATAGGGGATTTCTGCGTTCTGATTTGCATGCGATGGAAGCCGGTGTTTTTGATGCCTGGCTGTGGGCAAGTGTAACGGAAACGGACGGCTGGCGGATAGTCGTTGAGGATTTCCGCCTTCGTGCTTGGCCTGCTGCGTGCTGTGCCAGAAGGATGGGGCTTGCATTGTCAAGGCTATCTGACCTTGCGGTGCTGTAACCATGCGGTGCTGGTACATCGGTCGGTACGCGAGCGCATTTGCTCTGGCCTATGAATACTTTCGCCAGGCTGGCGTTCATTCCACCTTCATTGGGTGAAATGGTTTAACCTATGTGTTGTTCATAACCAGAATGCGAAGGGCGGTCCATTGGCAACACCTAACTATACGTTCGAAAAGCGCCAGCGAGATATCGCGAAGAAGCAGCGAAAAGAGGAAAAGCGCAAACGGAAATTGGAGCCTGGTGAGCTAACGACGGTTGCGAGCGTTACGCAGCCACCCGACGTCGAGAAAGTCGCCTCATAGCAAAACTCGGCAGGGAAATGGCGCGGCGGGGAAATCAGGCTAAATAGTTCGAGCCCGGTATGGCTCGCCAGTTCGGGCAAATCTGGTAACTTGTAGTAGTCGCGCCCCGATCTGACAGTTACCTGGTTTGACGGAAGTGACTGTCAGGTCAAATTCAGCTGTTCAATGTGGCGATTTTATCGTGCCACGCCTCCTTTCCGTCAATTAACGTTTGCATCGGTGTTCGCCCGCAACACATCTTGCCCTGATGGGTACGGTCGTTGTTGTAGGTCGCCAGCCAGTCATCCAGATCGGCCTGCAGTTCCTCGATGGACTGGTAAATCTTGCGCCGGAACGTCACCTGATAAAACTCCTGCAAAATGGTCTTGTGGAAGCGTTCGCAGATGCCGTTGGTCTGTGGGTGACGCACTTTGGTCTTGGTATGCTCGATGTCGTTCAAGGCCAGATAGGGCTGGTAGTCGTGCGTTTCCGGCTTGCCGCAATACTCGGTGCCACGGTCGGTCAGGATGCGGATCACGCCCATGCCCTGTTCCTCGAAGAACGGCAGCACCCGGTCGTTGAGCAGATCGGCGGCCGTGATCGGCGTCTTGGTGGTGTAGAGCTTGGCCGCCGCCCACTTGGAGTAGGTATCGACGAAGGTCTGCTGGTAAATCCGGCCAACGCCCTTGAGGGTGCCGACGTAAAACGTGTCCTGGCTGCCGAGGTAGCCAGGGTGGGCCGTCTCGATCTCGCCGAAGGCCACATCGTCTTCCTGTTTCTTCTCCAGCGCCTGCACCTGCGCCTCGGTCAGTACCTCACCGGTTTCCGCGACATGGCGCTCCAGGGATGACAGGCGTTTCTTGAACGATTCGAGATTGCGCCGTAGCCAGACCGAGCGGACGCCGGACGGGGAAACGAAGATGCCGCGCTTCCTGAGTTCGTTGGAGACGCGCACCTGACCAAACGCCGGCTGCTCAAGGGCAAAGCTGGCAACGGCAAACTCGGTGGCTTCCTCGACCCGGTTCTTGGGATTGGGCTTCCTGCGATTGGCATCGATCAGGGCTTCGACACCGCCATCCTCCATCGCCGACTGATAGCGGTAGAAGGTATCGCGGGAAAAGCCCATCACCTTGCAGGCGCGGGACACGTTGCCAAGCTCGGCCGCCAGATTCAGCAAGCCGACCTTGTGTTTGATGACGTTCTGTTGAACACTACTCATGGGGTTACTCCTTTGCGCTTACGCGCTTGGTTGATAAAGATTCGCACCTCTATCAAACCGGGTAACCCCACCCTTTGGCAAGATCTTACTGTCAGATCAAATCGGAACTACTACAGGTAACTGGATTATCACGGTTCTGATTTGATTTTGACGCCTCTAAAATCAAATTAGTAATTACCATATTCAATTACCCAGCAATTCAATCTGCACTAGGTTTCAGTTGGGTAAAAATATCGCTTATATGATCAGGTTGTAGCGCCCATCTATAGGCTGGGTGAATCTCCCAGTCAAAACCGAAATCAACAAATTTATGTGAGAGATACCGGCTTTCTTCAAAATATTGCCTTTCGATGGAAGCCCCTATTTCTTTTCGAGCAGTCAAAAAGTTTATCTTGTACATAAACGCTGCAATGTCCTTTGCATCAGCCACTTTCCCATTGGCAAATTTAAGCTGAACATTCTGCTGAATGTTTTGAATTTTTTTGAGCAATGAATCTGTATTGTAGACATAGCCAAGCTTTGCTCTTTTTTCTTCTTTGGATGGCTTCATGCCAAATAATAAGCGCTCAATATCTGGCAGTTCTGAGCGATATTCGTTTATCGTATCTTGGAGCCTCCCCTGTGAGTACTCCTCAAAAATATTCTCAAAACATTTGGTTCCAATTTTATCTTCCTTAATCGTTCTGGCGCTTCGTGCTGCCAGAGTACAAAGCTTAACCAAGTCTCTCGGCCTCTTTCGAATTAGTGACATTAGCATCCTGTATGTGGGAATGCTCTCCCAGTTGCCACGGCCATTAAACTCTGGGGCAAGTACGTCTTGCAAGTGTTTAGCCATTGCAGGCTGGCTTAATTTGAGTAAGCTTTCTGTTGAGGATTTCCTGCCGAAAAACTGATCAATCCTCTTAACGAGCAATGCGAGAATTTCATGATTTGTCCAAGAATACCAAATCACAGACCCTTCTATTTTGTCGGTCGACTCATCCGAAGTTCTTGCTAAATAGTACACATCAGAACGTAAACTTACTCTAAATGAAATTCCTTTACTTTCGGCCGCAATATCTCTAACGGCATTAAGAAGTGCGGAGATTTTTTTAATGTCATTTGGACGACCTTGCCATCCACGATCTAAATCATCAAGATAGACATATATTCTTCCTGATTTAAGGAATTCTTCAATTATGTGCCTCTTTGATTCTTGCAAGTTTGCGTAATCACTTGCTTTAAATGTTGCTTGTAAAAAATCAATTAATTTTCCACCGTACTCATTGAGCTTTGCCCGAACTCCATCAAATTGCAGGCCAAATGAGGTGAGTGCCTTTCTAGACACAATTTCAGTAATGCCGGACTTCCATTCCCTAATAAGCTTTAGGATGTCCGTTTCGCCATCTCCTATTCCAACAATATCATCCGGCTTAATAAGTATGGATAATTTCCCTTGTTGCCTTTCTTCCGCCATAGCAACATGAAATAGGGCCGACTTTCCAATACCTTTATGGCCAACTAATATTCTTAGCGGCAGGTCATTGGCTACTTGCTCAAATACGTTCCCCTTAAAGTAATAGCTTCTAAGACGATCTATATCTTCGTCTTCTGCCGCCTCATGGCCAAAAAGTGCTGCAATGTTTTCTTCTGTAAAGTCCATAAATGACCTTTGGTGTCTATGTTGTTAAGTTGTGCTTTGGGCCCCGTACATGTATCACGGGGGGGGGCTACGGATACATAACTACTCTCTACCTGAACTGCTAGAACAGGAGCAGTTAGGAAAGAGAGGTTTTTTTTAGAATAGAACGGCCAGACGTCATCATGGTCCGACATTTTCCATTCTTTGATGTTTTTGGTTATTCAGACGTGAATGTAGACCTTCAGTGATGAGTTTTCAAGAAAAACCCTTATCAAAATATAAGGTTTTTATGCCGGATGCATAAATTCGGCTTTTTCTTCCAAAAACCGATATTCGATAAGGAGCAGCCCAATGAATGCAGCTGAACTTATCGCTGTGGTGTTGTAACGTCGAACCGCGACGTAAAAATGATAGAATTGCGGGCCTTTGAAACGAGCCGTCTTTAAGATAAGCATTGATTATCTTGACGCTCGTTCAGTTTTTCGAAAAATCAAATCACTTTAGGATAAAGCATGAGTCAAATTACCATCGAACATAACCCCAGCGAAGAGCGTTTGAAGGAACTGGGCGTTTCCGGCTGGTCCATCTGGGAAAAGGAAATCTCCAAGTTCCCGCTGGATTTCGGCATCAAGGAAACCGCTTACGTGCTCGAAGGCGAGATCATCGTGACCCCTAAGGGTGGCGAGCCGGTGCGCATTGTTCCGGGCGACTTGGTGGTGTTCCCGGTTGGACTGAAGTCCAATTGGGAAGTGGTGAAGCCGCTGCGCAAGCACTACAAGCACGGTTAACCGGCAGCTTGCAGGCGATAAAAAGGCATCTTCGGATGCCTTTTTTGTTTTGGAGATGATCAGTCAAAACCGCTGGAGATCATGCCGGCACTGACTGTTGTCGCTTCTTTTGACTCTATCTATCCTGGCCATGATCCATAAAAAAGGCTTGCCGTTTGGCAAGCCCTTGAATTTACCAGAGTATCCTCTGGCGTTAAAACACATAGCTGACTAAAGCGCCTACACCATAATCCGGGCTGCCATCGGAAAACCCTCTAACCAGATAGCCCTGCGCTTTCCAGTTATTGGTGATCTTGTGGTTGATAAAAGCCGTCATTTCGCTTACTTTTGAGCCATTAGAAGTAATGGCGGGACGATAATCGTAAATTAACCCCGTGCTTGTGTTGGGAGCCAGCTTATAGATACCTCCCGCGGAGCCAAAGAATACGTTATCAAGCGGAGCGGCACTGGTATCACCATACACTCGATAACCCACTGTACCAAGGGCCGTAAAATCGCCAAAGCTCTTGTACAAATCAACTTGAGCTGAGTAGTCATTTTCGCCAGTACCCAGCCCCTTGTTTTCATCGGCCGTGCCAAACTTGATCTTACCAGTGAGGTCAATCATCGGCATGCTGTCGCTGCCACCATAAAGGTTATAAGCCACGCCGGCAACGATGTCCCCTAGCCCCGACTCTGTAGTGCGTTTAGTGGCGGTTGTATCTTTAAACTGTCCAACACCGGGCGACACATTACCCGGGCCAGTAATCGTTATATAAGGAATAGTCAGCTTGAGAACCCAGCGGTCAACCTCGTATTTGGCAATCACGGGAACAGAAGTGATATTCGTTTTCACATGGCTCCCATACTTGCCCGAGCTGTAGTCGACACCGGTAGTCAGGCTAAAGACGCCACTGTCATCAGCATATGCGGACGGGAAAAACAACCCGAGCAAGCCGACGCTGACGAGTATCGTACCGAGAGGGGGTATCTTCATGTTAGTTTTCATGGTTATGCTGGATTTTGATAAATTGATTATCGGCCTGGGCCAACCTTCTCGGGGCGCTCAACCTTCTCGGGGCGCTCAACCTTCTCGGGACGCTCGGCCTTCTCGGCACGCTCAACCTTCTCGGCACGCTCGGCACGCTTTACTTCAATACGTTCCTGATTTCTTTTCAGCTTTTCTGCGGCATTCTGCAGCCCTTTATTGTCGGAATCTTTTTTTAGGTTTTTATCCACGCTTTTGATGGCCTGATCCAAAGGTTGTTTCGCCACGCCGTTCGTCGTAGAGTTGGTCGTAGTGGCGGTGTCGGCATAAACGCCGGAAGCCGTCAGTGTTAATGCCGTTCCTAGCGCAGCTGCAATCTTATTGAGTGAAAACATTTTATTACTCCTAGGTTTAAAAATTAAGTGCCCTCCGGCAAAGCCGGGGATTTATCCGGTGAGTGCCTCAAAGGCACCTTTACACCCAATGCGGCTATCCTTGTCTGGATTTTACTTTATGTTTGCCCTTGTGGGTATGATCGATTGCCTTGCGCTCGGTGGCACGATTATGGCCTTTTTCCTGGCCGGCAGCCGGGCTATTGGCGTTGATGGTAGCCTCGTCGCTCATGTGGCTTTTGGCTTGGCTCTTATCGACGTGTGTTTGCGCATCGGTTTTGACGTCGGCATTGGTGCCCGCCGCTACATGCACGGGCTTGGCCAATACCAGTTGCGTAGTGCCCAGCAATAGCATGGCGGCTAATACGGAAGATAATTTACGCATTTTTTTCCTCTCGAAGTAGTGAATAAAAAGATCGTCGCAAGATTTTGTCTCCTATTGGCGACGAAATATGTGGATGTAGTAAGTTATTAATAAAAAACAATAGGATATGATGTCTCTAAATAATGACATTGGGTTCATTTCCTTCCGTCTACTCCGTGGCCGATGAGGCCGCCGATGGCGGCTCCGCCGACAGTCCCAAGCGCACTACCGTTGGTCAGTACCGCACCTGCGACCCCGCCGACTGCTGCACCGACTGCAGCATTCTTTTGACGAGTAGACATGCCTGCACACCCGGCCATCATAGTGACCATCAGCATAGCTATCGTGATGTTTTTCGCTGTATTCATGGCGCTCTCCTTCTTGACGTATAAAACGAGCGATGTGCCAAATGCACAGTTCTCATACCGCCATCAGCAAGTGGCGTGCCATGAAAATATTCAGTTTAGAATCAGTTGATTACTTTTATTTAGTAGACTTACTCCAAGGTCGGTGCCTTAAATCTGTCTCCGTATGATGACAATGCCGAAACTGGCCGGATAGCTGCAATAGAAAAGGCCGGCATCGCTGTCGGCCTTGTGCGCTGAATTGCGCGGCTTATCGGGCCGAAATTCCGCGCGGGCCGAAAAATTCCTGCAGCAAAAAATCTTCGAGCCCGTCGTTGTCCTGCAAGCGCGCCGAAAGGACGATCACGCGGCCGAGGCGCGGGGATTCCCAGTTGAAATCGCCGTTGTTGTAGCGGCGGATGATCTCGATCATCTTGCGCACCACGGCCCGTGCCACATCCCCATCCGGGCCGGCCTCAACTTCATAGACCTCGCGGTGGGAATAGCTGAACTCGTTCTTCCAGCCTCGGAACGCGAACTGGGCAGTGTGGGCATCCATGCTGAGGATCTTGAAAATGCCATTGGTGCCGGACGGCTGCAGATTGCGCTTGAGATTGGCCATCCTGACTTCGTCTTCCGACGGCCCGCGCTCCCGCGCGATGGCTTCCTCGTTGATGCGGTCGGCATCCTGCCCGGCTTGGTGGCGCTTCTCTTTCATTGCGTTTACGTAGGCGGCCATGTCGGCAAATTGCGAAGGATCCGGCGTTGTCGGCTTGGGCGATGCAGGAGCATGTTGTGCCGCAGGCGCGGGCTGCGGCGTGGGAGCCGGCTCGGCCTGTGCGGCGATATTTCTCGGCGTATCGGGGCGCGAAACCGGCGGAGGTTTGATTTGCGGTTTCCGTACCTGGCGAGATGGGGCGATAAGGGATGGTTGGGGAATGCTTGCCGGAGGCGCAGCCTCCGCCTGCGGCGGCATCCGCGGGTTTAACCGCACGACGATCGTCTGCTGCTGGGCTGCAACCGGCGAATGCTGGTTTAACAAGTCCTGGCGGCTTAAAAAGAACAGCAGCAGGGCATGCACCAGCAATGATGCGATAACCGCAATGCATATATTACGGTTTATGCGAATCTGGATGTAAGCATTGCCTCTTTTACTCAAACGTACACCTTGCGGCAAAGTGACAGGAACAATAAATCCGGCATAGGTTGGGCGGCCATTTCGAGGCTATTTTCGCGCGGAACCTCATGCGATTTGAAGAATTCGGGAGACTGGTCCGTAAAAATCTGCGGGTCTGATTGTAAATCATCTCCCCGCGTCCGGGCTTACGCGCTTGAGATTGTTTTGGCCTCGGCATTGATAATGCGTGTGCTTCGGTATGGAAGCTTTGCGCCCGGAAGCAGTGCAGTGCGTGGATTCAGAAGAAAATGAATTGCTTAAGATGTGGCGAGACAGTATCTGTACGCGGACGATTTTATGCGCGATTGGGCAGTATGGACACGCAATACGCTAGCGCGAAATCCCCCCATTACTCACCCAATTGCATCCTGCATTGCTCGGTAGTTGCATGGCGGTCATCAATTTTAAACTTTTGATACAAATCGACACATGGAATTTGTATCAAAAATGGTAGATTTTGATGATGGATCGTAAGAACGAAAGAATTAGAATTCGTAAAGGTAGGTTATTGGATATCCCTTTAGCCTACAACCTTATTTATGACGGCAGTGTTGAAGGCTCTTTTACGGATCGTAATTTGACTGGTAAAGGGCAGTTCAAACTATTTTTTCAGCTAATAAAATATTTACTGTCTCGGTTGCGATTTAGCAATTCTAAAAAAGCTAAAAAAGAATTTCTGGTGTTGGAGCATGAGGGTAAATCCATCGGTTTCGCGATATTAGAAACGCCTGATGATGGTTCTAATGTAATAGCATTGCTTTATGTTGCTATCAGTCCGGCATATCGCGGAAGGCAATTTGGCACTTTTATGGTTACTAATTTAATTAATATGTACCCTAGCGATAGAGAGTGGCAAGTAGCCTGCACAAAATATGCCAGAGCAATGCAGCATATTCTTAAGAAGCTCGGATTTATCAGAGAAAAAAAGAGTATTGCTTTAGGGCTTAATTTTTATTACTTTTTGAAAAAGTCCTAATCGCTCGGAACGGTCTAGTAAATTCGGGGCGATTCAGACATGAGATCCACGATGAAATTATTGGCTCCAATTATTGGTGTGCTGATGCTGGCGAACGCCGCCAACGCGGAATCGCCGCGCGTGCAGCTTAGGCAGATGGTCGAGCGGTTGCAGAAAAGCCCGGATGACAATACCCTGCGCGAGAAAATCATCAAGCTCGCCATGAAGATGAACCCGATGCCCGCTCTCCCTGAGGAGGCTCGCCAGCGCTTGGTGCAAGGGAGCAAGATGTTCGGTGCGGCGCAAAATCTTGAGGACTATCGGCGAGCTGAGAACGAATTCAAAAGGGCGATACTGATCGCACCTTGGTGGGCCGATGCCTACTGTCAATTGGGCGAGGCGCAAAGCAAGGCAGGAGAGCGGCCAGCGGCGATTTCGAGCTTCGAATCATGTGCTCTGGGCACTCCTCCGGGAGATATGCGGGAACGTAACCAAGCCAGATTCAAGTTGGAAAAGATGTTGCAAAAAGAGGACGAGAAAGCGTGTGGCAAAAACGGCGGACTGACTATCAGATGCGGAACGGGGCGGCGATGAATTCTCCGGTAGCCGCCATGCTTCTGCCGGTGCCGATAAAATCAGGGTAGAAATATTTAGCGGGATTCCCACTTATCAGACCTAGATACTATCTGAACAAATGGAGCCAGCTCTTGGATACGACGAACATATTCACTTTGTCTTAAGGTACACCCAATGACAGTTCAATGGTCGATCATATTTCTGCCGGTAGTGCTCGCGTCATTTCTGACGATTCACTTCTGCAAAGAAGATAATATCAAATGGAAGCTATGCAAGTTCATTGGGGTTCTGGCGGCGACGATTCCCATCATCGGGGTGATCCAGGTTTACTATGCGAGTTCCAGATCTAGGGGCTACTCCGTAGCTTGCGTTTGGCAGCTGTTAGCAGGCATCGTCGTTTATGCCTTGATGAACGGCGTGTTCCATCTGTTGGGGTGAGCCCATTATGCTTGCATCATCGCATCTACAAAAACCAATTTTCCGTATTGGATAACTGCCATTCAAAAGTTGACGGAGATTGCAGCAGCGCCTTCTCGAGCCGTTCAATCGTGCGATTCAGCTCTTCCGAAGGCGGATCGGCAACCTCTATTGTTTGCATGCCACCGAGCTGCTTTGCAATGATAGCCTTTGATGCGGGGTGACTTGGAGCAAACACCGAAACAGTAACGGGATCATGTACAACCTGTTTTTGCGCCAACCGGAAAGCTGCAAGGACGAGCGCAGTCCCGATTCCAGAACCACGCCAAGAAGGCTCTACCAGTAATCCCGCAATCCATAATCTGCAGTGTCGCCGCTCCAGTCGCATACGAAGGCCACCGATCAGCTTTCCTTGCGAACTGTCAGGATCAATGACATGGCAACCGATGCTGCGGCTTGGGCCGTAGCGGCTGATCCGTATCAAACCGGCGATAAGCCAGCCGACGGCGACAACGGTCAATGTCAGAGACAACATTTCAACCCACTGACTGGACAACACCTTCGGAACGAATCTCGCTGCAGCTAGAAGGATAATCGGAATACCTACGAAGAGGCCGAATTCTCCTGTCAGCAGCATCCGGGCCAAAGCTTGTGGTAGTTCGCGGGGACTGAAAAACCCCCGCACGACATAGCTCGACACATATTTTGCCGAAGCGGGTTCGAATACGATGACAAAGTGGTGGCGACTATTCACTGGATAAACGAGTCGACGAAGTCATTTCAAGCTTCTTGCCAATGAGAAGGTATGCCTCAACAAGTCCGATACCTTTGACATCAAGAGTGCCACGTGACTCAAAATCATAATGATCGCGCAGACGCTCCCATGTTGCTGCGCTGGCCTGAACTCGATTCGGCACGCCGTTCGATTCCATACGGCTGGCGAGATTTACCGTATCGCCCCAAAGATCGTAGATGAATTTCTTTAAACCGATTACGCCGGCGACAACCGGGCCTGTGTTGATGCCGATGCGGATTTGCAAGTTACTGCCAAATTCTCTGTTGTGTTCTTGAACGGTATCTCTCATGGCCAACGCCATGTCAGCGATAGCTTCAGCGTGATCTGGACGGGCCACAGGAACACCGGCACAGGCCATGTATGCGTCGCCGATAGTCTTGATTTTCTCCACGCCAAAACGGCTGGAAAGTTCGTCGAAACGCGAAAACAGCCGATTCAACAAGGCTACCAGCTGCTCTGGGCTTACTGTGGTCGACATTCGCGTGAAGCCAACGAGGTCAGCAAACAGAATTGTGGTCTCAGCATATCCATCGGCTATCGTCTGGTTACCTGACTTCAGCCGTTGGGCGATTGGAGAAGGAAGAATATTGAGCAAGAGGCTTTCCGACCGTTCCTGTTCGCGCTCGAGAGCAGATTGTGCCTTGTCGCGCTCGGCAACAAAAAAACGTAGCACAATGAACGCAAGTGATGATACGAGCAACACGTTTTCGCAATACAGCAATACTTGTTGTTGAGTTGCACCATAGGTTATGTCTCGAACTGCTGCGATAAGGACAAGCAGTGCATAAGCCCCAAACCACCACACGGCCATCCGGGCGCCAAGGAACACCAATGCGCACAAAGGCGCCAGCAGCGACCACAGCACGACGACGCCAGAGGCTTCAAATCCGCCCATCGTCCACTGAATGATAAATGGTGAAAGAAGAAGTCCAACTAGCTGCAGACCGGAGGCTATGGAGGTGCGCTTGGTCCGTAGCAGGTGTGCTAATGCAACAGCGGAAAGGAGAGAGTAACCGAGAGCTATGGCTGCTGGAACCTGCATGCCCTCGCCGGAAAGGTACTGCGCACCCCACGGAACGATGAAAATACCAGCCGCATTCAAGAAAATGAGCAGCGTTTTTCGCAGCCTGACGGGGGGTGGATCTTCGGTGAGAGTCGCTGCGTTATCGATTCGAGCGATTAGCCGGTTGATCAATTCAGACATACGCACAATGTATCCTGAAGGTCGGGCTTCTGTATTAGACGTCTTGGTGGATTGCGCTGAATCATAAGGCATCATTCAGCCTGTTCATGTAGTGATCTCTCTGGTGCAAGATGTTGATTGACGCCGTATTCGCTGATCGTGCATCTGGCTAGATTCTTTCATCCAGGATCCTCGTATCAAGCCGATCTGCCACATGCGGGTGCAACGCCTTGACCCACTGGAGCATTCGGCGACGCTTCATCGTGACAAGCTGGAAAGGTTCACCGCTTTCAAACTCAAACACCAGAATGTAGCGTGGTGGAATGCGGATCCGGCCTTCGTGAAACGAAACGGCGTACGTTTCTTCGGCAAACACCGCACGCACGCTACGCAACATCTCCATGGCATTGGTCAGCGAATCTTTATTGCCCGATATGAAACCAAGCTTGCCCTGTGGCGGGTCAAGCCAGACAGCCTGGGCATCTATGCCGCCATGTTCGTTCTTGAGTACGACAGCCGAGTTGGGGTTTCCCTGCCGAACCATCACGAGCTGTTGACCGACCAAGTGCCCAGCCTGCAACCGGGTCCACAGCCCCATGAGGTTCGGCAGGAAAAACACTAGCACGCCAATCGGCAGCAATAGAGCGAAGGCTTTGTGAACCGTCACAAGCAAGGCGCTCGCCAGAATTATCATAAAAGCGAGAAGCGCATAGCTCAAGTAAACGCTACCGCGTTGCTTACAGAGCATAGAACGTGTTCCTCATTTGCATTAGCTGCGGCGAATATATCACCAGATACCAGGAGAATGTCCCGAATTTTGTTTGGTAAAAGGGGTTACGATACTACTGCGGTATTGAGGGTGTAAGAAATTTTGTGTAAACGGTCATTCGGCAGGAAACTGCCGCAACTATGCAAGGAGTAGAAGTGACCGTAAACAACGAACCGATCGACAGCCTGCTGGCCGATTACAGACGCCCTGAAGACCTGATCGGCGAGCATGGCCTGCTCACAAGCAACTCACCAGGAAACTGGTAGAGTGTGCGCTGGAAGCCGAGATGGCCGAGCACCTTGGACACGACCGCAGTGATGAGCCAACGTAAATAGCCGGATAATAAGACGGGAGAAAAATTGATGCTCAGCCGTGAATACCTTCGCAACTCTGCAACCATCATGTTCTTGGCGTTGCTCTTCCTGGGTTCAACCGACCAGGCGTTGGGCCAGGATGCCATTGCAATAACGTCGCCAGGATTGCCAATTGTTTTCGTCGATCCCGAAAAGCCGTCTCCCGTGACCTCGCAAGGGCCTCGGCCTCAGCTAGACCTTTCCGCCAAGAAAAACTGGACAGCAGATGAAAGACAGCGAGTCACCGAACATTTCCGGCAACTTGGGGCGAAAGGGGCGGGCCTGTTGCGCCGCGCAACCGCCTATCGCCGACTCACTCTTTACAGAGCGAACTTTCCTTCGGGTGAGGGGCCTTTTGCCTTCGCCTCGTTGGGAGGCGCCAACAGCATTACTTTCGCCGACGCATATTTTTCTTCAGACCAGCCAACAACAACTCTCGCGCACGAACTAACCCACCTCGCCGATTATGGTCTGATGGACGCGGGCAGCCCGGAATGGAAGCGGCTCGCGGGACCGCCCTGCGAGCGCATTCGAAACAAGATTGCCGCGGAGCGAAACATTCGGCTGACCTACGCGCTTACAAATGATCAATGGCGCGATCTTGGTGCGGCATACGGCAGTTTCGCACGTCAGCAGGGTATGCCGTCTGTCTATGCCTGCGTCAATTTAGCCGACGCAATGGCCGAAGTCGTCGAGCTTGCCATGGCCGGCGACAGCATGCCGGATGCCCCCGCCATTGCGGCGTTTGTCCAGCAGCGATACCTGTCTCAGGGCTACAAGCCACAGCAGCGTTTTCAGGATTACTTTGATGCGATCGCGTTGGTCGAGTCAGGGAAACTGGATGAAGCGATTGCGGCGTTCACTCGACAACTTGCCGTATTCCCCGAATTTGACGAACTGTATTCTCAGCGGAGCCGCGCGCGACTAGTGAAAGGAGATAGGGGCGGCGCACTGGATGATCTCGACAAAGCCATCCAGGGTTCTTTGAAAATTAGCGACTCCTTTAATGCCGCACAGCGGTCTGCAGTCCGGGGAAATATACTGCTACGCCAGAAAGACTATCAGGGGGCTGAAGCGGCCTACACGCGGTCGATTGAATACTTACCTGGATGGATCGATTTTTTGTTCGAACGTGCGCGACTTCGTGAGGAAGACGTCAACGACTCGGATGGTGCAATAGCTGACTGCACAGAAATCCTTAAGTTGCGCCCGGAATCGGTGCCAGCCTTGCTGATGCGAGCTAAAGCTTTCGGCAAGAAAAAAGACTACGCGAAGATGGATGCCGACTTTAGCAGGGCCATTCAATTGGCCCCGGAGTTTGTGGAAGCCTACTTCGACCGTGCAACATCCCGCATGGAGCGCAGCATGTTCAAGGAGGCGGTCAGCGATTTCACGGCAGTCATCAATATCCAGGGCAGGAGTTCCACCCCTGATTATTGGTTCGATTACCAATCACTCTTCAATCGCGGTAAAGCCCAAGAAGAGTTGGGCCAATTTCTAGCAGCGATTGCCGATTACACAACATTGATACAGATGGCGAAGAAGTGGGCGGTGTTTCCGGTCGCGGCGTATCATGAGGCGCGTGGTATCGCCTATGTCAAGGCCGGAGAGTTCGCGAAGGGCTTGGAGGATCTCCGCATCGGACAACGCGACTCGAGTCGGGCGGCCGCGTTGGCACCTTGGATTCAGAAAGCGACAGGACAGGTCGCCGATCAGTATCGTAAAGCCGCTGAGCAAGGAGAGGCACAAGCGCAATTCAATCTGGGCTGGATGTACTACACAGGGCAAGGCGTTACCCAGGACTATCGACAGGCGGCAGATTGGTATCACAAAGCCGCTGAGCAAGGACTTTCGATAGCGCAATATAATTTGGGTTTGATGTACGGCACAGGACAAGGCGTTACCCAGGACTACATCGAAGCTCATAAATGGTGGAATATTGCTGGTAATGGCGGTAATGCAGGCGGAATAAAAAACCGTGAGATCGTTGAAAAAATGATGACGCCGGATCAAATTGCTGAAGCACAACAGCGCACAAGTGCCTGGATGAAAGCACATCATTGAGGGTTCTGCCAGATTAGCTAATTTATCAAGATAAAATGAAAATAAACCATGAAATCTAACTTATGGAAAGTGCTGCTTCTCTCTGTCGCCCTATTCGCGATACAGCCTGCATTTGCAGGTTTCGATGAGGGCCTCGCCGCTTATAAGAAAAACGACTATGCCGCGGCCTTAAAGGAATGGCGTCCGCTAGCGGCGCGGGGGGACGCACAAGCGCAAAACGGTCTGGGCTCAATGTATTACAGCGGGCTAGGGGTTACCCAGGACGATCAACAGGCTGTGATTTGGTTTCGCAAAGCCGCTGAGCAGGGGGTTGCGGAAGCGCAATTCAATCTGGGCGGGATGTATCTCGCCGGGCGGGGCGCTGCCCAGGACGATAGGCAAGCGGCAGATTGGTTTCGCAAGGCCGCCGAGAACGGGGTAGCACCAGCGCAAACCCAGCTTGGTCTGATGTATTACGGCGGAATGGGTGTTGCCGAGGACGTTAATCAAGCAGCAGCTTGGTTTCGCAAAGCCACGGAGCAAGGATTTACAGACCCACGAGCCAATCTGGAGCAGTTTGGGAAATGGTTTATCATGACTCTATCAACGGACGGTAAGCCAACAAGCACTGCAGTACTGACCGACGATCTGACCAAAAAAGTCCGCTATGCGGAATTTTCGGAGTTGGATGCCGCGCATAACTGCGATCTGACTAGTGTCGGCATCATAATGCTGTTCAAGGATGCGGCCGTCTCCAGTGCACTTCCGGATTCCGGCACCTTTACAATCGTGCTCAGCATGAACGGCAACAAAACGAGTTATGACATTCCGTACAAGACCGAAGGCAATGCTAGCTCACGTCTTATTTTTTTGAATGGCCCAAATTATGCAAACTTCCATAACTACATGTTCGGCGTTCTTGCCACAACCGCGAACGGCATAGGGGCAGAGGCGGACAAGCGCGAGCAGGAACTTGAGAAAAATTCATCGTTTTCTTTCAACTTCACGACCAAAGACGGAAATTCCCTGTCGCTGGTGTTTCCATTGGAAGGTGTGTCTGCGGCGGATCTCAGGCGCGTCGTCATCGCAGCAACGTGCGGCGAAAAACATAAATGACCAGAACATAAGGTTCCATTTGCAGTATTTTCCAGCGTTGATCTGGCGTCGCGCGTGCACGAGGAATCCTTTAAGTCTGGAAAGCTTCGAATAGTTTTCGTTTTGGTTCGATTAACGGGACTTAGCCTACGCATTGTAATGATTTCAGCACACTCGCGTAAGTTGAAAAGCACAATGTAGGAGGAGGAGGCGAGAGTAACCAATTATCCTGATTAGTCGGGGCTCAAATCTCAGGAATTGCGGACTGAAATAAAAAGGCCCGCATCGCTGCAGGCCTTTATTTGTTTGGCTCCCCGACCTGGGCTCGAACCAGGGACACACGGATTAACAGTCCGTTGCTCTACCGACTGAGCTATCGGGGAATTGAGAAAGGCGCAATAATAATGGCTCGCAGCCGTTTGGTCAACATTGTGACATCGAAATTAACATGAATTTAAAACGCCTCGCATTTGTCGCCGTTACCCTGCTCGTATTGTCGCTTGTCGTGCCGTTTTTCGTGCCGATGGGAGCATATCTGCCGCAGGTCGAGCGAACGGTTTCCGATAAAGTCGGTGTGCCGGTGACGATGAAATCGTTGCATGTGGCTATATTGCCTAGCCCTAGGGTGACAATAAAAGGCATCGTCATGGGCAGGGATGCGGAAATACGGGTGGAAGAAGTTTCCGCGGTACTGGATGTGCGGACCCTGCTGGATCCGGTCAAGGTGATTTCGCGTCTTGAGGTGAAGCGGCCGGTGGTCAAGAAATCCGCCTTGGAGCTGATTGGTCATTTGGCTCAGGCTGAAAACAAGCCGAATGAAGCCGCACCGGTGGCTATAAGGCGCATCGTGCTGCACGATGCCCGGCTGGACTGGCCGGGCATGAACCTGCCGACGCTGGACGGCGAGATCGGAATGCTGGCCGGAAACAAATTAGGGCAGGCAAAATTTACCAGCGCCGACGGTAAATTAAAAGTGGATGTATTACCCAGCAACGAAGGTTTCGATATTGCGCTGGGTGCGGAACAATGGATGCCTCCCGTCGGCCCGGCACTGCTGTTCGATAGCCTGAAAGTACGGGCGAAGCTGGAAGGCTCGCATCTTGATATTCCGTCGATTGATGCCAGGCTATACGAGGGCACGGTCGACGGCAGCGCATCTCTGGATTGGACCAAACTCTGGAAGTTTTCCGGCAAGGTTAAAGTGGCAGGCATGGAAGTGGGCAAACCTGCGAGGCTGTTTAGCAAGACGGTGCGGGTGAGCGGGAAGATGACGGGTAATGGCACGTTTGTCGCAAGCGCGGCAAAGCCGGATGAGATGCTGGATAATGCTGTGGCGGATTTCAAGTTCGACGTTGCACATGGCGTACTGCACGGGATGGATCTGGCCAAAGCGGCCAGCCTGTTTATCAAGCAGGGGCAGAGCGGCGGAGAAACGGAATTCGACGAACTTTCAGGCGTGTTGCATGCGGCAGGCAGGCAGTATGATCTGCGTGATCTGAAAGTGGCCTCCGGCCTGTTGGCGGCCAGCGGGCGAATGAAGGTTTCCCCCGCGAAAAGACTGGAGGGGCAGGTGGACGTGGAATTGAAAAAAGGCCTGGCTTTGGTAACGGTGCCATTGCAGATATCAGGCACCGTGGATGCGCCCGTGGTGATGCCTACCAAAGCCGCTGTGGCGGGTGCTGCAGCAGGTACTGCGGTGCTGGGGCCGTTGGGAACCGGCTTGGGGATGAAGGCCGGTTCCGCGTTGGACCGATGGTTTGG
>NZ_DASXVH010000032.1:0-48550 GCF_036504375.1 Novimethylophilus sp. | reverse complement strand
GGCCTTGGCTTCGCCGCCGAATTTCTTCGACAGGATGGTGGTGATCGCCGCCGTCAATGTGGTCTTGCCATGGTCTACGTGACCAATCGTGCCTACGTTGACGTGCGGCTTGGTCCGCTCAAACTTGCCTTTTGCCATGATCAACCCCTCTCACTATCGCGATATGTCAAATAAAAATGGTGCCCATGGCGAGAATCGGACTCGCGACCTCTCCCTTACCAAGGGAGTGCTCTACCACTGAGCCACATGGGCGCTATGTTTTCCGGTATACCAATACCCCGGAAAACCGCAAACTACAACTGGAGCGGGTGAAGGGAATCGAACCCTCGTCATAAGCTTGGAAGGCTTCTGCTCTACCATTGAGCTACACCCGCAAACCGCAACCGGTAACCAGTTACGAACGCCTTCACTTGGCTCCAATAAATTCATTCTGGTGGAGGGGGAAGGATTCGAACCTTCGAAGGCAGAGCCGTCAGATTTACAGTCTGATCCCTTTGACCGCTCGGGAACCCCTCCTGCCGAAACAACCGACAATTATGTTGAACTTTTCATCTCTTGTCAAACCCTCCTTGAATTTAAACTCACGCCGCAAGGCCCTGAATCAGCCGTTTTAAGGATTTTGACGAGCGGAAAAACCTGCCCGCTCCTTGCAGCGCTTACGTTTCCCCCTAATCCGGCAATGTGCATTGCTCCAGCCGATCCAGCCAGCTCAAAGCATGCTCTTGCGATTCACCGCACATTCCCGGCGATGGCCGCAGTCCGCCACAAAAAGCGGGCCGCTCGGTGCGGCCAAATACGGCACAACGATTATCTTCGGTCAGCTGGAGACATCGCACGCCCGCCGGCTTGCCAAACGGCATGCCCGGCAATGGCGAAGTGATCGAAGGTGCGATGCAGCAGGCGCCGCACCCTTCACGGCAGACAACTTCGCTCACGCCTTTTGGTAAACCTCGGCGCCCTGCTTGACGAACTCGACCGCTTTTTCCTGCATGCCCTTGTTCAGCGCTTCCTGCTCCGAAACGCCCTGGCTGGCAGCATAGTCGCGCACATCCTGGGTGATTTTCATCGAGCAGAAATGGGGGCCGCACATCGAGCAGAAGTGGGCGAGCTTGGCACCTTCCTGCGGCAGGGTCTCGTCGTGGAATTCCTTGGCCTTGTCCGGGTCCAGACCAAGATTGAACTGATCTTCCCAGCGGAATTCGAAACGCGCCTTGGACAAGGCATTGTCGCGGATTTGCGCGCCGGGATGGCCCTTGCCCAAGTCGGCGGCATGGGCGGCGATCTTGTAGGTGATGATGCCCACCCGCACATCTTCCTTGTCCGGCAGGCCCAAATGCTCTTTCGGCGTCACATAGCACAGCATCGCGCAGCCATACCAGCCTATCATCGCGGCGCCGATGCCGGAGGTGATGTGGTCGTAGCCGGGGGCGATGTCGGTGGTCAGCGGCCCCAGGGTGTAGAACGGCGCTTCGTCGCAGTGCTCGAGCTGCAACTCCATGTTCTCCTTGATCATATGCATCGGCACATGGCCGGGTCCCTCGATCATTGTCTGCACGTCATGCTTCCAGGCGATCTTGGTCAGTTCTCCCAGCGTTTTCAGTTCGGCAAATTGTGCCTCATCGTTGGCGTCATAGATCGAACCCGGGCGCAGACCGTCGCCGAGCGAGAAGCTGACGTCATAGGCTTTCATGATCTCGCAGATATCCTCAAAATGCTCGTAGAGGAACGATTCCCTGTGATGCGCCAGACACCACTTGGCCATGATGGAGCCGCCGCGCGAGACGATGCCGGTCATGCGCCTGGCGGTCATCGGGATGTGCGCGAGGCGCACGCCGGCGTGGATGGTGAAGTAGTCCACGCCCTGTTCGGCCTGCTCGATCAGCGTATCGCGGAAGATTTCCCAGGTCAGCTCCTCGGCCTTGCCGTCAACCTTTTCCAGCGCCTGGTAAATTGGCACGGTGCCGATCGGCACCGGGCTGTTGCGGATGATCCATTCGCGCGTTTCGTGGATGTTCTTGCCGGTGGAAAGATCCATCACCGTGTCGCCGCCCCAGCGGATCGACCACACCATCTTCTCCACCTCCTCGGAAATGGAGGACGCCAGCGCCGAGTTACCGATATTGGCATTTATCTTCACCAGAAAATTGCGGCCGATGATCATCGGCTCCAGTTCCGGGTGATTGATGTTGGCGGGGATAATCGCACGGCCGCGCGCCACTTCGTCGCGCACGAATTCGGGCGTGATCACCTGCGGAATCGATGCGCCGAAGTTCTGTCCGGAGTGCTGCTTGAGAATCAGCTCGCTCAACCCTTCGCGGCGCTGGTTTTCGCGAATCGCGATGAACTCCATCTCCGGCGTGACGATGCCTTGGCGGGCATAGTGCATCTGGCTCACGTTACGGCCCGCCTTGGCGCGGCGCGGCGGGCGGTTCAGGTTGAAGCGCAGCTCCGCCAGTTGCGGGTCGGTCTTACGCTGATGGCCGTACTTCGAGGTGGGGCCGGCCAGTTGCTCGGTATCGTTGCGCTCGGCAATCCACGGCGCGCGCAAGTCGGGCAGGCCATTGCGGATATCGATGCTGGCAGCGGGATCGGTATACGCACCGGAGGTATCGTAAACCACCACCGGCGGATTTTTTTCCGCACCGAAAGCGGAGGGCGTATCGGACAGGCTGATTTCGCGGAACGGGACTTTAACATCGTCACGGCTGCCGGTAACGTAGACCTTGCGCGATTTCGGAAACGACTTCACTGCCTCCGGGTCGAGTTCGGCGGCAATGTTGAGGAATTTGGGGTTGGCATTCATCTGTGGTGCTCCCAGGAGGAAGTTAAGGAGCAGCATCTGCTGCTTCCCTACGGCGGCATGACCCGCATCAGGTTCAAAGGGTATTTCTCACTGCGGCACTACCGCAGACCCCCAGCAATGCCTGCCAAAGTACTTGAAATATGGAATAATTGCAAGATTGAAAAACACTTGGACATGCCCATATGAATATCGAACAAGCTCGCTTCAATATGATTGAACAGCAAATCCGCACCTGGGAAGTGCTGGACCCGACCGTCCTCGACCTGCTGCAGCAGGTCCCGCGCGAGGATTTTGTGCCGGGCGGCTATAAGGGCCTGGCGTTTGCCGATCTGGAAATCCCGCTCGGCCATGGTCAGACGATGCTGTCGCCCAAGCTAGAAGCACGCATGCTGCAGGCGTTGGATCTCAAAAAGGCCGACAGCGTACTGGAAATCGGCACCGGCAGCGGCTATATGACGGCCTTGCTGGCCAAGCTCGCCGGGCGCGTCGACAGCGTGGAAATCGTTTCGCATCTCAGCCGGGACGCCGCGCAAAAGCTGGCTGCGCACGGTATCGCCAACGCCGCGCTGGAAGTCGGCGATGGCGCGCGCGGCTGGGGCAACGCCACTTACGATGTCATCGTGCTGACCGGATCCACTCCTCTACTGCCGGAAAGCTTTCAGCGCCAACTCAATCCGGGCGGGCGCCTGCTGGCCGTGGTAGGCGAAGCCCCGGCAATGGAAGCCGTATTGATCAACTGCGTGGCGCCGGGCGTCTATCGGCGCACAACCTTGTTCGAGACCTGCATTCCTGTGCTGCGGAATGCACTCGAGCCTGAGCGCTTCAGCTTCTGATTGACCAAGCGGCCGGTCAATTGTATGCTCCGGCCATCGCTTATCAGGATTTGCTAATGCAGAGGCTTGCTCTATTTTCTTTAGCTTTTTTTATCGGCGGCAATGCACTTGCCGATGACAGCCGGCAAAACCTGATGGACATCTATCGGCAAGCTCAAGCCAACGACTCGGCTTGGGCCGCGGCCCGCAGCGCCAATGTTGCCGCCCAGGAAAAACTGATTCAGGGCAAGGCGCTGACCCTGCCTACCGTTACCATCAACGCCAATGCCAACCACTCCAATACCGACCTGCAATTTCGCGGCAGCGGCGGCAGCTCGGCGTTTCGCTTCGGCGGCGGAGGAGAATCGTTCGAAACCTATGGCTATAGCGTCAACGTGAGCCATCCGCTGTACCGCAAGCAAAACAGCATTCAGTACGAAGAATCCAAAACCCAGGTAGCGCAGGCCGACGAGCAGCTCAACATCGCCCGCCTCGACCTGATGACGCGCACTTCGCAAGCCTATTTCGACGTACTGCTGGCGCAGGTCAGGATAGACCTGATCGGCGCGCAAAAAGCGGCGATCACCCAACAGCTGGAGCAGGCCAAGGCCAATTTCGAGGTCGGCACATCCACTATCACCGATGTGCATGAAGCCCAGGCCCGCTATGATTTGCTGATCGCGCAGGAAATCACGGCACGCAATGACTATGAAGCGCGCCGGCGCACGATTCAGTCCATCATCGGCCAGGTGCCTCACCGCCTGGTTGCGGCGAAGGAACAATTGCCGGTCAAGATCCCCGAACCGCAGGATATGGAACAATGGGTTGAAATTGCCGAACAGCAAAGTTACCAGTTGAAAATCCAGCAGTTCCAGCTGCAACTGGCCAGCCAGGAAATCGAACGTGCCCATGCCGGCCATCTGCCGACGCTGGATGCGGTAGGCGGATACAACGATGCACGCGCCAACGGCAGCGCCAATGGCATAGGCAGCGACCAGAAAAACTTCACGATCGGCCTGCAGTTTCAAGTGCCGCTTTACCAGGGCGGCGCTATTGCTTCGCGCGAACGCGAAGCAATAGCCAGCCAGCAGAAAGCCAAGGACGACCTGGAGCAGGCGCGGCGCACCACAGACCTGCAAACACGGCAGGCGTACCTGGATGTGGCCAGCGCGGTGGCCCAGGTCAAAGCCAACGAACAGGCGCTCGTCTCCAGCCAGAGCTCGCTCGATTCCACTTCGCTGGGGTATGAAGTGGGCGTACGCACCAGCGTGGATGTGCTGAACGCCCAGCAGCAGTTCTACAGCGCCAAGCGCGACCTGCTGCAGGCGCGCTATACCTGGCTGCTCAGCGTCATCAAGCTCAAGGCCGCAGCCGGCGTGCTCAACGAGAACGACCTCGTCGCCACAACCGCGATGCTGGAAGGATCATGAACCCCACCGCGATCTGCCAGCGCGTCGAAAGCCAGCTTGTCATCGTCGACGTGCAGGAACGGCTGTGCAGTTCCATGGAGCAACAGGCGCTGGGTATCACTATCAGAAATTGCACCATCCTGCTACAGGCAGCCAAGCTGCTGGCGGTACCTGCGCTCTACACCGAACAATATTCCAAAGGCCTGGGCGCCACGCTGCCCGAACTCGCGCAATGGCTTCAGCCTGCGACGCCGGTGGAAAAAACCAGTTTTTCCTGCTGCGAAGAGAGCGATTTCTGCGTCCGGCTGGACGACACCCGTCCGCAAGTGGTACTGGCCGGCATGGAATCTCACATCTGCATACTGCAAACCGCCCTGCAGCTGCAGGAAATGGGCAGATGCGTCTTCGTACCGGAGGATGCGGTGCTTTCGCGCAACCCGGCCAGCAAGGCCAATGCGATGCACCGCCTGCGCCAGGCCGGCATCATCGTCACCAATACCGAATCCGTGGTGTTCGAGTGGCTGCGGGTCGCCGAGGGCGACGCATTCAGGCAGATCAGCAGGCTGATCAGATAAACTTCTCCACCAGCGCCAGCGTACGCCGCGCCGCGCCGCGGTTGCCCGCGGCAAACGCCAGACCGGCCGCACCCATGCGCTCGCGCAGAGCGGCATCGTGCGCCAGTTCTTTTATTTCCGCAGCCAGCGCGGCCGCATCCCACACCCGCACCGCCGCCCCTTGCATTATCGCCGTTGAGGCCGCCTCATCGAAATTATACGTGTGTGGGCCGAGCAGCACCGGCTTGCCCAGCGCGCAGGCTTCGATCAGGTTCTGCCCACCGTAGGGCAGCAGGCTGCCGCCGATAAAAGCGAAATCGCAAACCGCATAATAGGCCGCCATCTCGCCCATGCTGTCGCCCAGCAGCACGGCGTCATCGGCGCCTGCCACGCTGTTTTCCGAGCGCCGGCGATAGCGCACGCCACACGTTTGCAACAGCACCGCGACCTCGTCGAAGCGCTGGGGATGGCGCGGCACGATGATCGTCAACAAACCCGGAATCCCGGCCTGCTGCACCGCATCCAGTACCAATGCCTCTTCGCCTTCGCGCGTGCTGGCCGCAAGGAAGATCGTGCGCGGTACGCCGCAAAGCCTTTGTAGGGTAGCGGCGGTGGCTTTTGCCGGCAGCACGTCGAACTTGAGATTGCCGGTCACCACTGCTTGCGGTGCGCCCAGTTCGCACAGGCGCCGGGCATCGGCTGCGGTTTGCGCCGCTATCGCCGCCAATTGCGTCAGCGAGTCTTCGACCAGCGCGCTCACCCTGGCATAGCCTCGCGCCGACCTCGCCGACATGCGCGCATTGACCAGCAGCAGCGGCATCTTCCCGGCTTTGCAGGCATGGATCAGGTTGAACCACAGCTCGGTTTCCATCAGCAGCCCGATCCGCGGGCGGAAATGACCGAGAAACCTGTTGACCGCGAACGGCAGGTCATAAGGTAAATAGGCGCGCAACACACTGTCGCCGAACAATTGTTCGCCCGCCTTGCGGCCGGTTGGCGTGGCATGCGTGAGCAGGACCTTGTGGCCGGGATAGCGCTGACGCAACAAATCGACCAGCGGCGCTGCGGCATGCGTCTCGCCGACGGATACGCAATGCAGCCAGATCACCGGCTTGTCGGCAACGCCGTCGAAAAAGCCGAAACGCTCGCCGACATGGTGCAAATATTCCGGCTGCCGCAGCGAGCGCCACAGCAGCCGCAGCGGTATCAGCGGCACCAGCAGCCAGAGCAAAAGGGTATAGAGAAATCGCGGCATGCAGGCATTTTCTCATCATTTTCCCATATCGTCGCCAGCGCCGTGAGCGAGGGCTCACGCTCCGGCTGCCGCATGCCTATTTTAGAGTTCCAAAGTCAACGGAAAAATTGCCGAGAACGGCTTGACGAGGCACAAGCTAAAGGGTTTAATGTGTCACCTGATCACAATATCTTGTGTTTACAAATTTTATAAATAAAAACAAACGGGAAGGAATGTCGGCATGCTAAAAGCTGTGAAACAGGCGCAAAAACTGGATAAAGAGGTTCCTATGCAACCGGTAGCGCTCGACATCTGGGACAAGAAATACCGTCTCAAGTCCAAACAGGGAGAGGTCATCGATCAGGATATCGATGACACCTACCAGCGCGTGGCGCGGGCTCTGGCCGATGTCGAAACCAGCGAAGAAAAACGCCAGCTGTGGCATGAAAAATTCCTGTGGGCGCTGCGCCGCGGCGCCATCCCGGCCGGCCGCATTACCTCCAACGCCGGGGCGCTGGAGCACAAACCGGCCACCAGCACGATCAACTGCACGGTCAGCGGCATTATCGAAGACAGCATGAACGGCATTCTGGAGAAAGTCCATGAAGCCGGGCTGACGCTGAAAGCCGGCTGCGGCATCGGCTACGAATTCTCCACGCTGCGTCCCAAGGGTGCGTTCGTCGCCGGCGCCGGCGCCTATACTTCCGGCCCGCTGTCGTTCATGGATATCTACGACAAGATGTGCTTCACCGTGTCCTCCGCCGGCGGCCGCCGCGGCGCGCAGATGGCCACCTTCGACATCGCACATCCCGACGTGGCCGATTTCATCAAGGCCAAGCGCGAAGCCGGGCGTCTGCGCCAGTTCAACCTGTCCTGCCTGATCACCGCCGAATTCATGGAAGCGGTGAAAGCCGACGCCGAATGGAAGCTGGCTTTCCCGGTTACCGACAAGGAAGCCCAGGCCGACGGCCTCAAACTGGACGACACAACGCAAGTGGTGTGGCGCGAATGGCCGGTAAAGAACAGGTACCTCACCCGCGAATCCGACGGCAAGATGGCCTGCCGCGTCTACAAGACCATCAAGGCGCGCCGGTTGTGGGACGTGATCATGTCGTCCACCTATGACTTCGCCGAGCCGGGCTTCATCCTGATCGACCGCGTCAACGAGATGAACAACAACTGGTTCTGCGAGAACATCCGCGCCACCAATCCCTGCGGCGAGCAACCATTGCCGCCGTACGGCGCTTGCTTGTTAGGTTCGGTCAACCTGACCACCTTCGTGCGCCAGCCGTTTACCGAAAACGCCCATTTCGACTGGAATGAATATAAAGAAGTAGTCGCGATCTTCACCCGCATGCTGGACAACGTGGTGGAAGTAAACGGCCTGCCGCTGGAACAGCAGCGCCAGGAAATCACGCGCAAGCGCCGCCACGGCATGGGCTACCTCGGCCTGGGCTCGACGCTGACGATGCTGAAGATGCCCTACGGCTCGGACGACTCGCTCAAGTTCACCGAGGAAGTGACGCGCGTGATGGCGGAAACCGGCTGGGAAATCGGCCTGGAACTGGCCGAGGAAAAAGGCCCGGCGCCCATCATGGAGGAAGAGTTCGAAGTCACCGCCGACATGCTGGCCAAGCGCCCGGAAATGCTGAAGGACGGCATCAAGCTCGGCGACAAGATCAAGGGCCGCGTGCTGCTCGGGCTCTACAGCCGCTACATGCAGCAGTTCCCCAGGAAGCTCACCAAGGCCATCGCGGAAAAAGGCGTGCGCTTCACCCATCACAGCTCGATCGCGCCCACCGGCACCATTTCGCTGTCCCTGGGCAACAACGCCAGCAACGGCATCGAGCCCTCGTTCGCACATCACTACAGCCGCAACGTGATCCGCGAAGGCAAGAAGTCCAAGGAAAAGGTCGACGTCTGGTCTTACGAACTGCTGGCGTATCGTGAGCTGATCAACCCCAAGGCGATGCCGTTCTCGGACAAGGAAGAGGAAAAGCTGCCGGAGTATTTCGCCGATTCCTCGACCATTCCGGCCAAGGCCCACGTCGACATCCAGGCCGCCGCGCAGAAATGGATCGACAGCTCGATCTCCAAGACCATCAACGTACCGACCGATTATCCTTACGAGGATTTCAAGGACATCTATTTCTACGCCTACGAAAAAGGCCTGAAGGGCTGCACCACCTTCCGCTTCAACCCGGAAGCGTTCCAGGGCGTGCTGGTGACCGAGAAAGACCTGGAAAGCACCACCTATAAGTTCACGCTGGAAGACGGCACGGTGGTCGAAGCCCGTGGCAACGAGGAAATCGAGTACGACGGCGAAATCCATACCGCCGCCAACTTGTACGACGCGCTGAAGGAAGGCTACTACGGCAAGTTCTAATACTTCCGTATCAGGAGAAAAACATGACCATCAAGATCAACAAAAAAATCACCGCCTACAACGTGGTGACCGAAGAAGACAAAGCCAAAGCTGAAGATGCGGCCACAGCGGCCAGCACCAGATCCGCCGAGGTGGTGCAACTGGGCGAGCCGCTGTCGCGCCCCGACAAGTTGGTGGGCAACACCTACAAAATCAAGACGCCGGTTACCGAGCACGCGCTCTACATCACCATCAACGACGTGATCATGAACGAAGGCACGCCGCAGGAACACCGCCGCCCGTTCGAGATATTCATCAACTCCAAGAACATGGAACACTTCCAGTGGATCGTCGCGCTCACCCGCGTCATGTCCGCCGTGTTCCGCAAGGGCGGCGACATCACCTTCCTGGTGGAAGAACTGCACAGCGTGTTCGACCCGCGCGGCGGCTATTTCAAAAAAGGCGGCAAATACATCCCCAGCCTGGTCGCCGAAATCGGCGAAGTGGTCGAGCAACATCTGCAGGAAATCGGCATGCTCAAAAAGCCCGGCCCGGACGAGCACCAGAAAAAACTGATCGCCGAGAAACGCGCCGAATACCTTGAACGCCAGACCCAAGACAGTGAAACTGAAGGCAGCGAAAACAGCGCCTTTCCCCCCGGCGCCCAACTCTGCGGCAAGTGCCACACCAAGGCGGCGATTATTATGGATGGGTGTTTGACATGCTTGAATTGTGGGGAGAGTAAGTGCGGTTGAGGTAAGAGGAACAAAGGGCCAGCCTAGCTGTTCTTGACACCATAAGTTGCAGGTTTTACAGCATAAGCTGCAAGTTTTTACACCATAAATTGCAACCAACTAAAAGCCCGCTTCTGCGGGCTTTTATGTATGCTCAAATTCCGCTACTGAGCCAATACTAGACTTGGATAGACACCACGAACTACTCGCTCGACGCGTGAAGAACAACGTAGAACATCACGGAATCCTCTACACGCCCGTGGGGGAATCAACGGTGCGCTTCTCCGTCTATCACTTAAAACACTGTCCAGTTTTGTGGGGCCACCTCTTGTTGCCTTTGAAGGCACTGGTTCGTCGGATGTATGCTGATGGCTTTTAAATCGGACCGGACCATGGAACCCCACATCCTCATTTCACGCATTGGCGTGGGTTCATGTTGTCGGAAGAACCAAGCGGTTATCGGGATAGACCTTAATTTTTCCTGATTCGTCCATATTGCCACGTTCCGCTGCCGGCGGCGGCTTTGAGGTTAACTGCCATCCTTGTTGCAGGCTCTGAAGATAAATCCACACACCCCCATCATATCGGCCTATGATGGAACTACGTTGGTTTGGCCTATTAGACTGACCCGACGGCAGGGAATCACCTGTAACTGAATCATATGCGTGACTGGGCATTTTTCCATGCCGGCACTGCGAGGAGATATATCATGGCTAAAGGACAGCAACGCGGTAACAAGGAAGCGAAAAAGCCTAAAAAGGAAAAACAACCGACCGCCCCGATTGGGACGTTTATCACGATGCCGAAAGTAATCCAGCCTCACAAAACCACGCATTAAGCGCTTTCAGCAAGAAAATAGGGGCTTGACCCCTATTTTTTCTCCTTCTATCCCGTCACTTTCCGCTTATGGAACGCGCCCTTCAGGATTTTGTTGCGTCGTCCATATAAGGAAGCTGTGTTAACTGGTAACATCCCGCGCTACTAAAATTCCCAAACATAAGGACAACAACATGAGCAACATCGTCATCGAGCATAACCCGGACGCCGCCCGCCTGGAAGCGCTGGGCGTTTCCAAGTGGCCGACCTGGTCGAAAGAAGTATCGACCTTCCCTTGGACTTTTCCCGAGCAGGAAATTGCGCTGATACTCGAAGGCGAGTGCGTAATTACGCCTGAAGATGGCGAACCGGTTACTTTCGGCAAGGGCGACCTGGTCACCTTCCCCGCCGGGATGAGCTGCGCCTGGGAAGTGCGCAAACCGCTGCACAAGCATTACCAGCTGGATGGCACTAAACTCGGCCAGATCGCGCGCCGGGTGCGGAAGTTTTTACCTTTCTGATCCGTTTGAGCTTAAATCAGGCGATTCTGGATTTTTAGCCGCCTGACAAGAACCAAGAACAGGTTCTATTTATTGCCTTCCGTATTGCCCCGCTCCGCCAGCAGATAACCCAGCACCGAGTCGAGCCCCAGCCGCTTGAACAGCGGTACCGCAAACACGGCGGCGGAAAGATGGATGGCGGCTTCACGCAGGAAATTGGGCGAGCTCATTGGGTATTCCAATCTTCAAGAATCATGCGGATAGGTTTTTATACAAGCCGCCTCGGCCGCTTGGCAGAAAAAGGGCACGATGGCCTGTAGAATACGCGCGTTAGTGCCGTGAATAAGGCAGTAAGCTTGGTACCTCAAGCCGATGAGCCGTCATTGACCTAGTGTGACTCTGCCGAAATAGATTAGGCGCACTAACTTTCCAGCCTTGCAGGCTGGTTATTGGACAGGCGGCCAACCTGCCGGATTGATACCCTGCACGGCAACAGGATAGGCGAGCTGCAGGCTTATTTCACCGAGCGGGTGGGCATAGACAGCAGATTTTCGAGACCGCCGGCTTAAGCGTGCATGTGGATCAGGGCATGTTGGTCGACGAACATGCGCCGGATTTATCTCTCGCTGACAAATTCACGTTCTCTTGCGCGCCGGTTGCTGCGCCCTACTTAACATACGGCCAAGTTTTATTTGGCTTGGCCAAGGAAATTTTTGGTATGAAACTCAAGTCATGACCATCGCACGCCGGTACATGCCGGAAACCTCGAACATCCCCAAAATTCGTTACCCGCCTTGGCTCCGTAAACCGCCACCCGGCGCACCATTTGGCTGCTGCATTTAGGGCAGGTTTGGGCTGTGCCTGAGCCTGCCGGCTGAGCCGTATCCAAGGCAATACTGCTGGCGCCAGGCTGTTCCGGCACCGCCTCCCCGCGCTTGAACGTCAAGAACTTCCATCGCCGCGATGAAGCTCTATCCACACCGGGGGTGGGGGTGGAGGTCGATTTCCTTTTATTTTTTAGCATTTTTATTTTTCAAGATCTCACACCTGCATCCATGCAAAGGATGCGGTCGAGTGACCATACATGCCGCTCAATGCCCATAAAGTCCATCGGCGGCAATGCTCCCCTTGTGATTCATTCGTTTTTCTTGTAGCCGGCAATTGTTATTGTTTTATGCCGATTGATTATTGATTTACAAGCTGTTTATTGGGGATGATATTCCTTTTGCATATGCCGCAAACCTATCAGGACGGATAGGTTTTCCATCGTTGAGGGCTTGGGATTACCCAAGCCCTGGCCGCCATCAAGCCGCCTTTGCCAGCGTGTCACATAAGCCTTTGTAGGTTTTTTCGATATCCACGTGCAAGGCCACCGCATTCTCGACTCCGATTCGGATCGGCGGGCCGAAGCGCAGCGTCACGACACCGGCGCGGCGCAGCAGGCGTTCGATGGCCGTGGTGGTGACCGTGACGTAGTGCTCGACCCCCATATGGTGGCCGTAGGAGATGATTTTTTCGATGGATTCCATCGCCAGCTCGGAGAAGCCAAAATTTTGGCGGCCTTCGGTTTCGATGGCGAACCGGCTTAATTCCCAGATTTTCGGATGTGCCGGCGCCGGCTGTCCGTGCAGCAGTTCGGGAAAGGAGTCCTTGAGCATATAGGGCCCCTCTGTCGGCAAAATGCGCCAACAGCCGCGCAATATCCCGCCCGGCTCTTTCATCATCATGTAGTGCGGTTCGATCGCGTCGTAGCCATCGATTTCCATGCCACTCATGATGGGCACGTCCCACCCCATGCGGTCTTTGAACACCTTGGCACGCAGTTTGTGCATGTCCCATAGATCTTTGCTTTGGAAGTCACGCCGGGCTGCTATTTGGATTTGCAACGACATTTTAAGCCTCCATTCAGATTGGTTATGCAGGAGGCATAGATAATTATGCGTTTTGTGTATTTACATAACTATCAAGGTTGATAGGTTGGAAAGAGGGCAAACAGGCAGGAAAATTGCGTACTGATGACGCGATGCCCAGAGGGCGAACACAGGGCGTGTCACATTTCCGAATGATTGTGCCTGATGAGGAGTTAACGACATGAAAGACGATGTTCGTGGATTGGATAAAAATTTTTTACGCGCCGATGTACTGCGGGAATCCCGCATCGCCCGGCGCGAAACCCAGACCAAGTTCTGGCGGCGTTTCGGGGTGACCCAGTCGCGCGGCAGCCGCTTTGAATTGGGAACGGAGATTCCGCCTTCGGTGGCGATCCTGATCAAACTGTATTTCGAAGGGACGGTCAGCGATGGCGATTTGTGGCGGGCGCGCCGCAGCAACCCGGTGCTGAAGTTGACGGCGAATGCGAGCGAAGCGTCGGTCTAGACCGGGCTGATCAGGCCGAGACGTATGGCCTTGACCACCGCTTGCTGCCTGGTAGCCACTTTGAATTTGCGGCGTACATTGCCGACGTGAAAATTAACGGTGGCCTCCGAGCAGCGCATGATCTGGGAGATTTCCCAGGAGGACTTGCCCACCATCGCCCATTTCAGGCTTTCCAGCTCGCGCCGGGTCAAATGGATGCTATTTTCCTGCGGAGCTGACGGCGTGGCAAAACGCAGCGAAGATTCGAAGACATAATCCCGGATCAGTGCGAGTTCGGGCATGAAGCGGCCCAGTTCGCGCTGAAACTTTTTGTCGGCCAGGGTATCGGAAACGAAACTGATGACGCCAAACTCACCGTTAGCCCCATGCACCGGATAGGTAATGCCGGAGCGAATGCCGTAGCCGCAAGCCTCCTCGTACAACTCGCGCTGCTGGGGGGCTTTGAAGGTTTGCGGCTGCCAGATCAGCGGCAACGTGCTGTTCAGGCAATGGCCCACCGTTGGGTCAACGTAATGCAGCTTTTCCGAATCGTATTTGCTGCGCCAGCGGGATGAATAATTGCTGCGCAGAAAGGCATTTTCCAGCGGGGTCTGCTTGTTGGGGACGACGCCGTACACCGTCTGCTCGAAGCCATGCCGGCGCGCCAGCGAGAACAGCGCCTTACTCCAGGCGTCTTCCGTCGCGCAATTCAACAAGCCATACAGCGATTCGATCTGAACCACGTGCCCCCTTTACCTGCTTGTCCGGCATGCGTTTGTTTTTGGTGTTCCTGCAGCCAGATTTAATTATCGTAAGGTCCGCTTATTAATGCAACCATTTATCACAAAAGGCTTTTTACGCGGCTAACCAACAGCCGCGGTTTGAAGGTAAGGCTGCGATAAATCAACCGATTTTATAAAACCAAGATTGATGTGCATCAAGGATTAAATTGATCCGCGGTGCTACAGTACAGCGTCGAACAATCAGTTCGCATTAGCGGAGGAGAATGCAATGAGCGCAACATTTACCAAAGCCATGGCGCGCAATGTCTTTTACGGCGGGACGGTGTTTTTTTTCCTGCTGTTTCTGGCGCTGGCTTTCGACACCAACCAAACCCTGCCCAAACGCGATAACAGCCAGAACCTGACGGCGGCCGTGGCGCATGGCAAGAACATCTGGGAAACCCACGACTGCATCGGCTGCCATACGCTGCTGGGCGAAGGTGCCTATTTCGCGCCCGAACTCGGCAATGTCTACAAGCGGCGCGGACCGGACTTCATCAAAGCCTGGATCAAGTCGCAGCCGACCGGTGCTCCCGGACGCCGGCAAATGCCGCAGTTCAACCTGACCGACCAGGAACTGGACGACCTTGTGGCGTTTCTGAAGTACACCTCGGAAATCAACACCAACAAGTGGCCGCCCAATATCGAAGGCTGACCTGCCTTTCATCATCTGGAGATAACGATCATGCAATATAAGTCTCAGGCAGTGGCGAAGCCTTATTTCATCGCCGCGATAGGCCTCTTTATCGGGCAGATCCTGTTCGGCCTCATCATGGGCCTGCAGTATGTCGTGGGGGATTTCCTGTTCCCCGAAATCCCGTTCAACGTGGCGCGCATGGTGCACACCAATCTGCTCATCGTATGGCTGCTGTTTGGCTTCATGGGAGCTTCTTACTATCTGGTGCCGGAGGAAACCGAAACCGAGCTGTTCAGCCCCAAGCTGGCCATCGCGATGTTCTGGGTGTTCCTGGTCGCAGGGGCTCTCACCATCCTGGGTTATCTGCTGGTGCCCTATGCGGCGCTCGCCAAGATGACCGGCAACGACATCCTCAACACCATGGGGCGGGAGTTCCTCGAGCAGCCGCTGCCGACCAAGCTCGGCATCGTGGTGGTGGCGCTGGCCTTCCTGTTCAATATCACGATGACCCTGCTCAAGGGCCGCAAGACCGCGATCAGCCTGGTGTTGGTGCTGGGGCTGGCGGGGCTGGCGGGGTTCTTCCTGTTCTCATTCTATAACCCGGCCAACCTGGTGAAGGACAAGTTCTACTGGTGGTGGGTGGTGCACCTGTGGGTGGAAGGCGTGTGGGAACTGATCCTGGGTTCGATCCTGGCCTTCGTGCTGATCAAGGTCACCGGCGTCGACCGCGAAGTGATCGAGAAATGGCTGTACGTGATCATCACCATGACGCTGGTCACCGGCATCATCGGCACCGGTCACCACTACTACTGGATCGGCACGCCGGAATACTGGAAGTGGTGGGGCTCGATCTTCTCCGCACTGGAGCCGATTCCGTTCTTCATGATGACGGTATTCGCCTTCAACATGGTCAACCGCCGCCGCCGCGAGCATCCCAACAAGGCGGCCACGCTGTGGGCGCTGGGCACGGGCGTGATGGCCTTCCTCGGCGCCGGGCTGTGGGGCTTTTTGCACACGCTGGCACCGGTCAACTATTACACCCACGGCACGCAGATCACCGCGGCGCACGGCCATCTGTCGTTCTACGGCGCCTATGTCGCAGTGGTGCTGACGATGATCTCCTACGCCATGCCCATCCTGCGCGGACGGGCGGCAAATTCAGAGAAATCGCAGGTGATGGAAATGTGGGCGTTCTGGCTGATGAGCATCTCGATGTTCTTCATCACGCTGTTCCTCACCGGCGCCGGCATCCTGCAGGTATGGCTGCAACGCGTCTCCGCCACGCCGATGAGTTTCATGGCGGTGCAGGATCAGATCTCGCTGTTCTACTGGGCGCGTGAAGGCACCGGCATGGTGTTCCTGATCGGCCTGATCGTCTATGTATGCAGCTTCTTCGTGAAAGGCGAAGCCAAAGCCACAACTTAATGATTAAGGGTAGTTGCCCCTGGGAGAAGCGACGTTGGCTTCTCCCTTTTTTATTTCTGCACGCAGTTGATGCACATCAAGTACCCGACTGCTTTCACGGGGTATTATTCATACATGCAGTCAATCTGCCTTGTTGAGAAAAATCCATGAACCAGCCCGCCATCGTAATCGACTCCTTCACGCCGACCGTATCGCCGTCGTCCGGCCATGACGGCGCGTTGCCCGGCGATCTGGCGATCTGGATTTTCATCTTCGCCGAGATGCTGGCGTTCGGCGTGCTGTTTGTCGCCTATGCTTTCACCCGCGCCCACAATGTCGAGATGTTCAACGACTCGCAACTCACACTGAGCCGTACCTCGGGTGCGATCAATACGCTGGCACTGATCACCAGCAGCTATTGCGTGGTGCGCGCTGTTTCCGCGATCAAGCACGGCTTATCGCGAGCATGCGCCCATTGGCTGTCCGGCGCAGTACTGCTCGGCGGCGTGTTCGTCGCCATCAAAGTGGTAGAGTTTCACGCCAAGTTCGAGGCCGGCATCACGCTCAGCACCAATGCCTTTTACATGTTCTACCTGGCGCTGACATTCTTTCACTTCATGCATGTGCTGATGGGCATGGTGATCCTCGCCTGCGTCATCGCCAAGGCGCGCCGCGGCGGCTACAGCCGGCATGATTACGTGGGCGTGGAAACCGGCGCGTCGTTCTGGCACATGGTCGATTTGCTGTGGATCATTCTTTTTCCGCTGGTGTACATCATTCGCTAGAGGCTGCCATGCAAACCGCAAAAAACCAATCCGATTTCTTCTCCACCGCCATCTGGGCGGCCCTGGTCGCACTGACGACACTCACCTACAGCATCGGCGAGACCGGCCTGGCCGGTAAGAACGTGATGCTGGCGCTGCTCTTGATCGCGCTCGTCAAGGGGCAGATGGTGGCGAATTATTTCATGGGCTTGCGCCACACCAATATCTGGTGGCGTAGCATAGTCTTCGGTTACTTCGTGATCGTCGGCGGCCTGATCGCCGTGGCCTATATCTGACAGGGGATACGATGAACTCGTCAAACGCATTGCCGAGCCTCGAACAAGCAATGGACACCATTCCGTTTTACAAACCGCACGGCAGTGAAATCGAGCTGTTCGAGCGCGCCTGGCGCAACCGCCTGCCGCTCTTGATCAAGGGCCCCACCGGCTGCGGCAAGACACGCTTCGTCGCGCATATGGCGGCGCGGCTGAATTTGCCGCTGTACACCGTCGCCTGCCACGACGACCTTACCGCCGCCGACCTGGTCGGCCGCCACCTGATCGGCAACGGCCAGACCGTGTGGTGCGACGGCCCGCTCACCCGCGCGGTGCGCGAAGGCGGCATCTGCTACCTGGACGAAGTGGTGGAAGCGCGCAAGGACACCACCGTGGTGCTGCACCCGCTGGCGGACGACCGGCGCATTCTGCCGATAGACCGCACCGGCGAACTGCTGGAAGCGCCACCGTCGTTCATGCTAGTGGTGTCTTACAACCCCGGCTACCAGAATTTCCTCAAGGGCATGAAGCCCTCCACGCGCCAGCGCTTCGTCTCGCTCGGCTTCGATTTTCCCGCCCCGGCGCAGGAAGAGGCGATTCTGGTGGGCGAAACCAGCATCGACAACATGGCCGCAAAACGCCTGGTTTCCATCGCCCAGGCTTTCCGGGCGCTGCGCGGCCACGACTTGGAGGAAGTCGCCAGCACCCGGCTGCTGGTATATGCCGCAACGCTGATCAAGGACGGCTGCGAACCGTCGCTGGCTTGCCGCGCGGCGCTGGTGGAAACACTGACCGACGACCCCGACACCGCCTCTGCATTGAGCGAGGTCATCGATGCCACATTCGGCAAATGACGACGGCCGCAGCCTCGCAATAGCAGCCGAGGTGCTCTACCTGGCCAACATCACGCTGGTGCCGGTGCTGGGGTTCGTCATTTTGCTGCTGCTGTATTTGCGCCAGACTCCGCAAACGCCGGCGCTGGCACGCTGCCATCTACGCCAGGCGATATCCGGCAGCCTGTGGGCGGGCGCGCTGCTGGTAGCCCTGACTACGCTCATCCTGCTGCTGGGCGGCTATCGTTCCGCCTATACGCTGATCACCCTTATTCTCTATTTCTTCAGCTGTCACTCCGTGCTGATCCTGCTCGGCATGGCCGGGCTTGCGCGTGCCCTCGCCGGCAAGCCTTTCGTTTACCCGTTGATAGGCGTGCGCTGCGATGATAAGAGCCTGTTTCAATAGGAAACAAAAGATGTGTTTGTTTTCTACTGAAACAGGCTCTAACCTGCAACTGCGGCGGCGATTGTTTCAGGGCGGTTTTTTCATCCTGTTCGTGCTGGCGCCGGTGTTCGACCTGTTCCGGCTCGACCTTAACTTGCACCATTTCATCATTTTCGGCATGGACTGGACGCTAGGGCTGGACGCCCTGCTGGCGCATCAAATTACCCCGCTGCAGGCCGGATTCAATATCTTTGTGCGCGGGTTTCTGCCGCTCGCCGCGGTCATCGCCCTGGTCATCGTCGTTTCGCTGAAATACGGCCGGCTCTACTGCGGCTGGCTGTGCCCGCATTTCTCCGTGGTCGAAACGCTCAACCAGCTGATGCGCCGCGCCATCGGCAAGCACAGCGTGTGGGACCGGGAAACCCTGCCCGAGCAGGACAAGGGCGCGCGTCCTGTCCAGCGCAACCGGGCCTGGCTGCTGGTATTACTGCCGCTGACGCTGGCATTTTCGTTTGTCTGGGCGACGGCACTGCTCACCTACCTGCTGCCGCCGTCGGAAATTTACGCCAACCTGTGGCACGGTACGCCGACGCGTAATCAGGCGCTGTTCATCGGCATCGGCACCAGCGTATTCTTCCTCGAATTCACGCTTGCCCGGCACCTGTTCTGCCGCTTTGGCTGCGCCGTCGGCCTGTTCCAGAGCCTGGCCTGGATGGCCAACCACCGCGCCATGGTGGTGGCCTTCGACCGCGCCAACGCCAGCGCCTGCCAGGACTGCACCAATGCCTGCGACAATGCCTGCCCGATGCGGCTCAAGCCACGCACGATCAAGCGCCACATGTTTTCCTGCACCCAGTGCGCGAGCTGCATCACCGCCTGCCGCGACTCTCAAGCTGACAGCCCGCACGGCTCGCTACTGGAGTGGACAGCCGGTACCGCGGCGCTGGACAAATCCGACCGCGAGCAAACACGGCAGGCAGCGTCTCATCATCGAGTCATCCAGATTGTGAGAACTTGAGAGATGGAAGAATACGTTGGCGGACTCTGGCACAAACTGGTGACGCACGCGGCCGACCGGCGGCATGCGCAGGCTGCGGTCACGCTGGATGAAATCGGCAAGACCGCGAGCATTTTTTTCCGCGCGCTGGGCGGCGACCCTGGCCTCAACCTGTCGGCTACGCCCGCCACGCGACACGGTGCCCGCCGGCGCTGGCTGGAATGGCTCGCCGCCAGCGGCGAAAAGGCCGAACTCGCCTGGCGCGATGGCGAAACCTTGCGCCTGCCCGAGCGCATCGACCTGTTTCCCGAACGCGACCTCAACCGCGATCTCTATCTGTGGCTGGTCGCGCTTTCCGCCGTCGAGGCCGAGCCCGCCCTGCCCTGGATCGTGCGCAGCCAGCGCTCCACGCTCGCGACCCTGGAGCGCTTTCCCGGATTGACTGCGCGCTACCGCCGGCTGGTGCAGGCGCTGCTGCCCCTGCGCCGCGCCCCGCAACAGTTGCCCGAGGACGAAGCCGCGCAGGAGCAGGCCCTTCGCCGGGCGCTGCTGCAGCCCGGCAGCATAGAAACGTTGCCGCGCGCGCGCCGCCCATTCCAGCCGGTACCGCTGTGGCCGCATCCGCTGCCGCCCGCGGGCAAGGCAGGTCGCGCCCCAGTTGGCGACGGCGCGCCGGAACGCGACGAAACCAGCCAGGACGTCGCGCACAGCCGCCGCAGGCATGTCGCCGAGCGCACCGACATGCCCGACGGCAAGGACGGTTTTCTCATGCTGTTCCGCGCCGAAAGCCTGTTTTCATGGACCGAATACATCAAGGTCAACCGCCCGCAGGACGACGAAGAAGACGCCGCCAACGCCGCGCTTGCGGCCGAGGATATGGACGCCATGACGGTCGCGCGCGATGGCCAGACCAGCGCCGCCAAGCTGCGCTTCGACCTTGACCTGCCGGCTGCGGGCGAGGACGACACGGTACTGGGCGAAGGCATTGCGCTGCCGGAATGGGACTGGAAGAAACAGCTTCTGCAGCCGGATTATTGCCGCCTGCAGGAAATGGTGGCGCGCCGGGCCGCGCCGTGCGAGCTGCCCCAGCCTTTGCGGCGTACCGCGCGCCGTCTGCGCAGCCAGTTCCAGGCTCTGGTGCCGGTGCGCAGCTGGCTCAAGGCGCAAGCCGATGGCGAGGAAGTCGATCTCGATGCCTGGGTGCGCCATGAAACCGACCGACTCATCGGCGTGCACGCCGCCGAACGCGGGCTTTACCGCGCGCAAACCGCCCAGCAGCGCGACCTGGCCTGCCTGCTGCTGGCTGATTTGTCGTTATCCACCGATGCCTATGCCTCGGACCACGCGCGCGTGATCGATGTCATCCGCGACAGCCTGTTCCTGTTTTCCGAGGCTCTTTCGGCAACCGGCGACCGCTTCGCGCTGTACGGCTTCTCTTCGCTCAAGCGCAGCCATGTTCGTTTTCATCGCCTGAAAAGTTTCGATGAACGTTATGATTCGGATATCCGCGGCCGCATCGCTGCGATCAAGCCCGGCTATTACACCCGCATGGGTGCCGCCATTCGCCATTCGACAGCGCTATTGTCGAAACAGCCCAGCAGCCAGCGCCTGTTGCTGCTGCTCACCGACGGCAAGCCCAACGACCTCGACCGCTACGAAGGCCGCTACGGCATCGAAGATACCCGCATGGCCCTGAGCGAGGCGCGCCGGCAGGGGCTGCAGCCCTTCTGCGTCACCATCGATCGCGAAGCCAACGACTATCTGCCGCATCTGTTCGGCGCCGGCGGCTATGCGGTGATCCGCAAGCCGGAAGATCTGCCGCGGGAATTGCCGCTGCTGTACGCGCAAATGACGAGGCAATAGAACTCGGCTCGCAGATCTAACTCTAACCCAGGATTTTTGCGGCCGCTCGCAGAACCTTTAGGAGAAATGATTTGCGCATCCCCAGCCTGTTCGTTTCGCACGGCGCCCCGACGCTGGCCATCGACCCCGGCCAAACCGGGCCGCTGCTGGCCAGCCTTGGCCAAAGCCTGCCCGCACCGCAATCCATCCTGGTTGTTTCCGCGCATTGGGATACGCCGCAACCGGCAGTCGGTATTACCCCGCGCCCCAAGACTATTCACGATTTTGGCGGTTTTCCGGCCGAGCTCTACACTTTGCAATATCCCGCCCCGGGCGCGCCGGAACTGGCCAGCCGGGCGCGGGAGCTACTGCTCGATGCCGGCTTCGAAACTATCGCCGACGCCCATCGCGGCCTGGACCACGGGGCCTGGGTGCCGCTGCGTTATTTATATCCGGAAGCGGATATCCCGGTGACCCAGCTTTCGATCCAGAGCAATCACGGCCCCGACCATCATTACCGGCTGGGCCGGGCGTTGACGCCGCTGCGCGACGAAGGCGTGCTGATCCTGGCATCGGGCGCCGTTACACATAATCTTGCCGATTTCACCACTCCCGATCCCAACGCACCGGCCCGCGATTATGTCGTTGAATTCAGCGGCTGGATCGCCCGCCACCTCGCCGCCGGCAACATCGAAGATCTGCTGGATTACCGTCGGCGCGCTCCCTGCGCTGCCCGGGCACAGCCCACGGAAGACCATCTGCTGCCGCTGTTCGTCGCGCTCGGGGCGGCGGCGGGCAAACCGGCCCGCCGCCATGAAGCCGGCGTCACCTACGGCATCCTGGCGATGGACATTTATACTTTCGACTAGCCGAATCCGAAAATCTCACTATCTCCAGACGCTGGACATACATAACTATAAAGTTTAAACATATAGACATGTTAACCGACCGCATCCAAAAACTGCCGGCCGAATGGCGCGATGTTTCCGCTCTTTTTGTCGCACTGGGAGATGAGCAGCGGCAACGCATCCTGCTGACTTTCGCGCCGGGAGAACGGCTCAACGTGACGCAGATCGTTTCCGTATCTGCGCTGAGCCGCACGGCGATATCGCATCAACTCAAGGTGCTGCGTCAAGCCGGGGCATTGCATAGCGAAAAATCGGCAAGGAAGTGTATTCCTGGATCGACAAACCGCACATCGCCGGCTTGCTGCAACGTGTGCTGGCGTATGTGCAGACGCAAACCTAGCGGTTACCTTCCTCGGCAACTACTCCCATCCCTATGACTTCTACAGGCTGCGCTACGTCGTTGCCGGGGCGGGAAAAGCTCAACGAGGAGGTACGCAAGGTGTGGGCGGAGAAGTTCGGTATCCGCATCCTGGAAGGCTACGGCGCCACCGAGTGCGCCCCGGTGCTGGCGGTGAACACGCCCATGGCCAACAGCCTCGGCACCGTCGGCCCGCTGCTGCCAGGGCTGGAGCCCAGGATGGAAGCCGCTCTGCGCATCCTCGGCCGCGTCAAAATATTTGCGGAAGTAGCCGGTGAAATGGTCTCGCCGGAAGTGGTCGAACGGATCGCCGGCCACGCCTCTCCGGAACATCGGCATGCAGCCACCACCCAGTCGATCCGCAGCGTGGCGAGAACATCATCCTCTGCACCACGCACGCCGGCCTCACCCGCAAAGCTCTGCAAACCACCACGCATGATCTCGGCAGCGCGGAACTCGTCGTTCCGCGCAAGATTATCGCGGTGAAAGAACTGCCGCTGCTGGGCACCGGCAAGGTAGATTATGTGAAGCTCAGACAAATGGCGGAGACGGAATGATGCATAACAGCCTCTCATCGCGCGGCATGATCGCCATCCTCGCCGCGCAGTTTTTCTCGGCGCTGGCCGACAACGCGCTGCTGTTCGCCGCCATCGCGATGCTCAAATCCATGCATGCCCCGGGCTGGCAAACGCCGCTGTTGCAGGAGTTCTTCGCCATCGCCTTCATCCTGCTGGCGCCGTTTGTCGGGCCGTTTGCCGACAGCTGGCCCAAGGGGCGGGTGATGCTGGCGGCGAACGCGATGAAGTTTGCCGGAGCGATGGCGATGCTGCTGGGGCTGCATCCGCTGCTGGCCTACAACCTGGTCGGCGTCGGCGCGGCGGCTTATTCGCCGGCGAAGTACGGCATCCTCTCCGAGCTGGTCGGGCCGGACAAACTGGTCAAGGCCAACAGCATGATGGAGGGCTCCACCATCGTTGCCATCCTGCTGGGCGCGGTATTGGGCGGCATGCTGGCGGACCGGTCGGTGACGGCAGCCTTGACCGGCGTGGCCGCCTGTTACCTGATCGCCGGTTTGGCCAATCTCTTGATTCCAAAACTGCCGCCGGCGCATCCGGTGGCAACATTTTCGCCCGTCGTGCTCATCAAGGATTTCTGGAATGCATTGATCGCGCTGGTGAAAAACCCGGACGCGCGCTTTTCCATGCTCGGCACCAGCGTGTTCTGGGGCAGCGGCAGCACGCTGCGTTTCCTGCTGGTAGCCTGGGTGCCGGTCGCCCTGCTGATTACCGACAACGGCACTGCCGCCAACTTAAGCGGCGTGGTCGCCATCGGCATCGCGCTGGGTGCGGCTGCGGCAGCCAAGTTCGTCAATCTCGATACCGTCAACCGCGCACTGCCCGCGGGCATCCTGATCGGCCTGCTGATCTCCGTCTTTGCCCACGCCTCCAGCCTGCCCGCAGCCGTCGCCCTGCTGGTGCTGATCGGCGTCTGCGGCGGCTTTTACGTGGTGCCGCTCAACGCCCTGCTGCAGGAGCGCGGCCACGAAACCGTGGGCGCGGGCCACGCCATTGCGGTGCAGAACGTGTTCGAGAACTTCGCGATGATCGTAATGGTAGGGCTATATACGCTGATGGTGAAGGCCGGGATGCCGGTGGTTGCCTCAGCCACCCTGTTCGGGCTGGTGGTGTTTGCGGTGATCGGCTCGCTGGCGTGGACGCGGATGCATAAATAATCCAGCGTTTCAGCCCGACAGTGCCGGATTTTTTTCTTGTTATGATAAGCATGAATTAAATAGGGGGATCGACATGGCAAGCATCGAAGAACGGCTGGAAGCGATTGAAGCCCGGTTAAGCCGGCTTGAAGCGCGGTCCCCCATCAAGGCGCCGCCCGCAAAGCCTGCCGCCCCGACCCCAAAGCCTGCCCGCGAAGGCCCGCCTCGCCACGCAGCTGCTGGGCTGGGGCGGCGCGGCGGCGCTGGTGCTGGCGGCTTCATACATCGTCAGGCTGGCCATCGCTTCCGGCTGGCTGACGCCGGAGCGCCAGATCGGGCTTGCCGTAATCGGCGCGCTGGCGATGATAGGCATTGGCCTGTGGCTGCGGCGCAGCGAGTCGAGCGGCGGCGGGCGCGCTTATGCCGGGCTGTTGCCGGCGGGCGGCATCATTATCCTGTTCATCGCCATCTATGCCGCACATTTATATTATGGCCTGGTGGGAGCCCCGGCCGCGCTGGCCGCCGTTACGCTGGCCTGCCTGTTATCGCTGTGGCTGTGCCATGTGTTCCAAAGCACGCTGTACGCCTTTTTCGCGGTGGCGGGCACTTATTCCGTGCCCTTCCTGCTGCGCAGCCTGATGCTGGACATCACCGACCTGGCGATCTATTTCGCTAGCTGGAGCGCGGTGTTCTGCATGTTTTCGATCTGGGTCGGCAGCCGTGCCGTTTACCTCTTGGCGCTTTACATGGCGCTGATCGGCTTCGACTGGGCCTGGCGCGACGGCAGCTATGCCGACCAATGGCTGAGTGCCGGAATATTCCAGACGGCGTTGCTGGTGATTTTTGCCGGCACCGCGGCGATCTATTCGGTCAGGCGCCAGTCGCCCTTGAACCAGGAAGCCGCGGTTGCGCATCTGCCGGCCTTGCTGGTGTTCTATTTCCTGCAATATGCACTGTTCAAGCAGCATATACCCGCCCTCGCCCCGTGGGTCGCGGTGGCAAGCGCCGCCATCGTCGCGCTGTGTTACCTGCTCGCCCGCAACGCTGCCGGCAAGGAACTGGCAGGAGGCAGGATGCTGCTGCAGGCTTATGTGGCCTTGGTGCTGTTCCACGCCGGCTATATCGAATCCATACCGTACGCCTGGGCTCCCTGGGTGGCGTTTTTGCTGGTGCCGGCGACGGCCGCCTACGGTGCGTTGCGCCGGGATATGGCGGCGCCGGGCAGATTCGTCTGGCTTGCCGTGATCGCGATTTTCCTGATCAACTACCTGCGCATCGTCGCCGGCTTCGACCGCGGCGGCGTCACCGCACCCGATTTGCTTGCGGTCTGCTACGCGCTGGAACTCTACGGCGGCTATTATCTGGCGCGGCGTGCCAATAGTTTGCAGCAGGCATGGCCGCTGTTGCTGCTGGGCGGCCATCTGGCGGCCATTGCCGCCGCGGTGCAGGTGTTTCACGACCGCATCGCAGTGTCGCTGACCTGGGGTATCCTGGCCGTCGTCTGTCTGTTGATTGCGCTACGCTTCAAGGATAAGTTGCTGGGGAAATCATCGCTGCTGATTTTTGCCATTTCGGCAGGCAAGGTGCTGTTCTACGACTTGGCTTCATCGGCACCGACAGTGCGCATTTTCACCTTGCTCGTGGTGGGATGCAGCTTCTATCTCGGCGGCTGGCTGTACCGCAAAATCGAGTTGCTGGAATGAGACGCTGTTTAAAACAGGGCATCCGTTAATACGTTGCTTGCAACGCTAGGTAAGACGAAAATTGGTTAGTGGAGTAAGCATTGATGAGGGCTTTACCAGCCGAAAAGAGCAAATGGAAGTGGTCTGACAGATCATATTTCCCGCCCAGATTGAATCCGACAGTTGCCTTTTCACCAATTCTTGAAGGTGTTTCGTGGAACAGCTCCCCACCCAGCAGGAGGTTTTCAGATAGATGGTTGAGAGCCGCGACGCCGACAAAGTATGAGTTCTTTGTGTTTGACCCTTGATTAATCCTATACCCTGCACCACCATAAATAGTCCAATCCTTGCTGTCTCTTTGAATCCATAGCGGCAAAAATGTCTGGATTTTTCTTTCATCCGGATTCAGCGTCTTATCGGCCGTTGGTAAAAGTAGCATAGGGTAAATTCCAACCATCCAGGTCGAATGATCATACTGGCGATTAAAGAACCTGTATTTGATGCCAATCTCGGTGTTATCTAACCCGTAATGCTCGTCCTCACTGGTCTTTGCATACGTCAGTCTTGGCAGAGCATGAATCTGGACATCCGGCAATAAGCCATAGTTGATATCGATGCTCGGAGCGCCTACCGAGGTTTTTCCTTGGCTCCTGGACGCATTTACAGCGAAACTGATTTCCCAATGCTGATTTGCCACAGGTTCAGGATCATCTGTGACGAACGGAGGGCCTGCCCAAGTCGGGGTAGAAGCTACAACCATCACTAAGAACACAGAAAGTTTGATTTTTCTTAAAACCAGCAAATTCTGAACTCCGGATAGGATGAATAGAAAGTATGTTTCGTCTATTTTGAATTGCTCGCGCGTGAATCAACCTTTAATGCGCACCCTGTTTGCCTGCCCGCTGCGGGAAAATCATGATGCAGGCAACGATAAATACAAGCAGGGCGGCTGATGCAGAATAGCGGCTCAATTCAAGCCCTCCAGAGCTGAATGGTTTGTCGAGAAAATCACCCACGACAGCACCCAGTGGTCTGGTCAGAATAAATGCAACCCAAAAAAGGGTCGTTCTCGAGATGGAAGTCCAATGGTAAGCGGCAACCACAATTCCCAATAAGGCAGTAAATAGAATTGCTGCGCCATCGTAGCCAAGTCCTGCAGTATCCGCAGTCCAATCGCCTAATGCAGTCCCTAGCGTTTGGGAAAACATGATGGTGACCCAGTAAAACATTTCGGCTTTAGACGTGATTATTGTCTCGACAGCAATTGTTCCAAGCGAACGATGCCAAACGAAGAGGGACGTCATGAGGAGAACGAGCAACAGCGACGAACCCCCTGCGTAGCCTATACCCAGAGAGCGGTCCGCAAAATCAGCGAGAGTTGTACCCACAGTGGTGGTTGCGATAATAGTGGTCCAGTAAAGAAAGGGATGGAAACCCTTGGCCTTGATCTGGGCAAACACGGCCACAAGGAAAAGCGCAGTAAAAATTGCTGTGCCTACCAGGTAGCCCAAGTTCATCGACATTGACACGGCATCGCCGCCAGTTTCACCCAAAGTCGTTGCTAAAATTTTGATAATCCAAAATACCAGGGTCACCTCTGGGACTTTGCTCAAATTGTTCTTAGCTGCGGTATTCATTCAAAGCCTTTCGCATATAAATCATCGCAAACAAATGATAAGTTTAAGAATAACAAGTTACCGCTTAATGACTGCTTCTGGCCGATATGAGGCATTCACTTCATAGCAAATCAACACGAATGAAAATTTCTGCGCCCCACCAGCTATTACCGCAATCAACCGCAGATTACGAATACCTCACTTTTAGATATTTTCCAAGGCGCTCCTGGGGCCATTCACCAGCCGCTGCACCACCAGGCTGCCCACCATGTCGCCCTCGACGTTGACCGCGGTGCGCACGGTGTCCAGCAGACGGTCGATCGGCAGCAGGATGGCGATGGCCTCGGCCGGCAGGCCGACCGATTGCAGCACCATCACCATGGTTACCATGCCGGCGCTGGGGATGCCGGGTGCGCCGATCGCGGCCAGCATCGCGACGAAAAATACGATCAGCTGCTGCGCCAGGTCGAGGTCTATGCCGGCCAGGTTGGCGATGAACAGCGCCGCCGCGGCTTCGTACAGTGCGGTGCCGTCCATGTTGACGGTAGCGCCCAGCGGCACGACGAAGCCGGCGATGCCGGGGCTGACGTGCAAGTGCTGCTGCATGCAGCGCAATGTCACCGGGATCGTGGCTGAACTGGAACTGGTGGCGAAAGCGGTGATCAGCGCTTCGCGCGCGCCGCGCCAGAATTTCAGCGGGCCGACGCCGGTCACCGCGAACAGGATCAGCGGCAGCACGACTGCGCCGTGCAGCAGCGTGGTTCCCAGCACCACCGCGACGAACTTGCCAAGGCTTGCCAGCAGCAGCACATTTTGCGTGGCCGCCAGCTTGGCCAGCAGCGCCATGATGCCGAACGGCGCCAGCCGCATGACCCAGCCGACGATCAGCAGCGTCAGCTCCAGGCCTTCCTGCAACAGCGCCAGCACATTGCGGTAGCGTTCGCCGCCCATCACCAGCGCGACGCCGACGAACAACGCAAACACCACGATGGCCAGCACATTGCCCTGCGCCAGCGCGGCGAAAGGGTTGACGAACAGGCCATGAAAGAAACTCACGGCGAATTCCGCCAGACCCATGCGCTTGGCTTGGAAGCCCTGCATCGCGTCGCGAAACAGGTCCAGGCTCAAGCCCTTGCCGGGCGCGAACAGGTTGGCAGCGCTCATGCCCAGCACGATGGCGATGGCCATCGACAGCACGAAGAACCCCAGCGTCAGCGTCCATACCCGGTGCATCTGCCGGTGCATGCGCAAGTTGGCCACGCCGGCCGCGATGGAGGTGAATACCAGCGGCACCAGGATCATCTTCAGCAGATCGACGAACACGCCGCCCGCCAGCCCGGCCACATACAGCCCGTTTTGCGTGACTGCCGCATCCTTGCCCGCCGCGGCCATGCCCAAGCCGGCCACGATGCCAAGCGCCGCGCCGAGCAGGATTTGGGCATTGAGCGAGATCTTCATCGCAAACTATTCGCCGCGCTGCATCACTGCCGCAAAAAAGCCGTCGGTGCCGTGCTGATGCGGCAGCATCTTGAGCGTCGGGCCGGTATCCAGCGGAATTTTCTGCTGGGCGAGAATTTCCGCCGCATTGCCGGCCTTGAACTCGGGATGCTGCGCCAGGAAGGCTTCGACCACGGCTTCGTTTTCTTCGCGCAGCAGGCTGCAGGTGGCATACACCAGCCTCCCGCCGGGTTTGACCAGCCTGGCGGCGGCGGCCAGGATGTTGGCCTGCTTGATGGCGAGCTCGGCGATATCCAGTTCGGTCTGGCGCCATTTCAGGTCCGGGTTGCGACGCAGCGTGCCGAGACCGCTGCACGGCGCATCCACCAGCACGCGGTCGAACTTGCCGGCCAGGCGCTTGAGCTTCTGGTCGCGCTCGTTGGCGATCAGCTGCGGGTGAATGTTGGACAGGCCGCTGCGGCCGAGGCGCGGCTTCAAGTTGGCGAGGCGCCGCTCCGATACGTCAAAGGCATAAAGCCGGCCGGTATTCGCCATCAGCGCGCCCAGTGCCAGCGTCTTGCCGCCTGCCCCGGCGCAGAAATCGGCGACCATTTCACCGCGCCGCGGCGCGACCAGCATCGCCAGCAACTGGCTGCCTTCGTCCTGCACTTCGACCACGCCTTTTTGAAACAGCACGTGCTTGTTCAGCGCGATCTTGTCTTTCAGTCTTACCCCGTCCGGTGAATAAGGCATAGGCGCGGCGACGATGCCTTCCTTGGCGAACAGTGCCAGCACCGCTTCGCGCTGGCCGCTCAAGCGGTTCACGCGCAGGTCCAGCGGCGCTGTTTGCTGCAAGCTGCGTGCCAAAACGAGCGCCTGCTCATCACCGTATTGCGCGACCAGCCTGGCCCACAGCCAGTCCGGCAGTTCGGCCTGCACCGGCAGCGGCAGATCGTCGGCGGGCTTGGCCTTGAGTTCATGCAGCCATTCGATTTCAGCCTTGCGCAGCAACGGCTCCAGTTCGCGCGGGTTGATGCCGTTGAGCCGCACCAGACAAGCCAGCAGCAAGCGGCGCGGGCTGGCGTCGGGCGCCAGATATTCGAGAAACCGTCTGCGGCGCAGGATGGTATAGAGCGATTCGGCGATGAAAGCGCGGTCAGGCACGCCCAGCTTGCGGTTATCGCGGAAGTAGGCGGAAAGCCGGGCATCGGCAGCGCCGCGACCTTCCTGCAGCTCCGTCAATGCGGTAACCGCGGTTTCAAACAGCGATTTGGTCAGGGCCATGGATATCCTAAAAAGACGGCTTGGCCACGGAAGCACAAAGCCAGGCGATTATGTGCTTCCTTGTGGCGGATTAATTTGAATCATTCTATCAGCAGGCGTGTCGCCAGCTGCTCGGTGACGGTGCCGTCCTTATCGGTCTGGCGAATCTTTACCGGCAAATAACGGTAATCCGCGGCCAGCCACACTTCGGTTTTTTCATCGGCATCGCCGCTGCTCTTGGCAATGTGGATGACGCGCAGCGTTCCCATGCGGGTTTCCAGTTTCTGCTCGCCCTCGAATGAATAAACGTAAGTCTTGAGCTTTTTGCCATTCGCTACCGTCACGCGCATCTGCTCCAGCGGCGGCACGAACATGAACTGGTAAAGAAAGCTCAGCATGTCCTGCGTACCGTCGACGATCTCGACCGATGAGCGGCGGTCGCCGGCCTCCATCGCCACGGTATGCGATCCCCAGTTAAAGCTCGCGGACTGCGATTTGCCGCTGCCGCGCTGCTGGCGGAAACTCAGCGGTTGCAGGCCATGCTCGGTCACCTGCCCTTCGCTATGCTCTTCGAATTTTCCGGAAACGAACAGCGATACCAGACCGCTGGCCTCGGCCACGCTGTGCAGCGTGTACCGATTATCATCTTCCAGCTTGAAAGCCTGCTTCACCTTTCCCAGAGGGGTGCCGCCCTTGCCGCGAGCGAGCTGGAAATCGATTTCCACCCGTTTCGGTGCGGGGGGTACGACCGCGGGTTCTTCCGCAATATCTGCCGCTCCCTGCTCTTCCGCCGCCCCTTGCTCGGCCACAGGCGCAGGCGATGTTTCCTGCGGCCTGAGCGCCTCGACCGGCGCAACAGGCACGCTTGGGGCTGGAGATGCGGGTACCGCCTCCTGCGGCGGCGGCTCGACTGTTTTGCTCTTCGGCTTGGACCTTGCCGGCTTTTTAACCTGCGGCAGTGCCTGGCGGGGTTGCGGCCGTGGCGCAGGTGCTATTACAGGCAGCGGCTTAGGCAGCGGCGCCAGCGTCACATCTATGGTTTCCCTGGATTGAGCCCAGTCAGGCAAGGGGATTTTCGCACCGAACACCAACAAGAAATGTATTGCCACCGATACGGCGATAGCCCAGAAAAGCCGGCGGCTGAACAGCCTGGGCATGGGATTACTCGAAACTCAGACTGGTCAGAACCTGTTCGATCTTCATGCCGTTTTCATCGCGCAATACGATTTTGGCGGGAATGAAATACTTGTCGGTGGCCAGCCAGAGCTCTTTTTCATCGTCGTCCCCATCCTTGACTGCATTGCTTAACCGCACCACTTTCAACCCGCCCAGCACGCCATCCAGCGTTTCGTCCTTTACCGTCACGCGGTACTGGTAATTGCGCAACCGCTTGCCGGTAGTCACCGGCAACGTGAACTCCTCGCCAGCAGGCGGCTGGAACATGAACTGGTAAGTGAAGCTGGCCAGATCCTGCGTACCGGCAACAAGATCGACCGTGGTAGTTTTCTTCTTGGAACTCAACGTCAGCTTGCCCGCGGCCCAGTCAAACTCCGCGGCGACCGTTTTCCTGGCGTTATCGCCTTGCTGCTGCTCGAAACGGTGCGGCTTGAGTCCTTCGGCGTTGACTTCGCCTTCGCTGGTCAGCCTGCGTTTGCCGAACAGCGCGTAAACGCCCTTACCCGTAGTCACGCTCTCGATACGGTAATGATCGCCTTCCCGGCGATAGGTCTCGTTCACCGTGGCAAAAGGCTTGCCGTCACGGGTCGCCTCATAGACGGCAGTGACTTTTTGCGGCGCGGCAATCGCCACGCAGGAAGCCAGCAGGCCGCTTAACAACAGGAGGTATTTGTTCATGGTGGGCTTAACGCATCATCCTCTTTATTCGACGACTTATTTAACGATGGTCTGCTCTTCGCCGTTGCAGCGCTGCCGCACAGAGCCGATGCGCCACACCCGTTCACCCTCTGCCGTCAGCAGGTTTTGCGCGTGCTCGGCGTCGGCGGCGGAGACAATCACCACCATGCCGATGCCGCAGTTGAAGGTGCGATGCATTTCGTCGTGGGTAACGTTGCCCTGCGCCTGCAACCACTGAAACAACGGCGGCAGGGTCCATGCCTTGCCGTCAATCTCGGCAACCAGATTTTCCGGCAGCACGCGCGGCACGTTGCCGGTCAGCCCACCGCCGGTGATATGCGCCATGCCCTTGACCGGCAACGCCGCCAGCAGCTTGAGCAGCGGCTTCACATAAATGCGTGTCGGCGCCATTACCACGTCGCGGAACGGCTGGCCATGGAAGTCGCTATCCATATCGATGCCGGAAAGTCCGATCAGCTTGCGCACCAGGGAATAGCCGTTGGAATGCGCGCCGCTGGAAGCCAGCCCCAGCACCACGTCGCCCTCACCGATGGTCGAACCGTCGATGATGGCGTCTTTTTCCACGCAGCCGACGGCGAAGCCCGCCAGGTCGTATTCGCCGGCCGGATACATGCCCGGCATTTCCGCCGTCTCGCCGCCCACCAGCGCGCAGCCGGCCTGTTCGCAGCCGGCGGCGACGCCCTTGATCACCTGCGCCGCGGTGCCGACCTCCAGCTTGCCGCAGGCGAAATAATCGAGGAAGAACAGCGGCTCGGCACCCTGCACCAGAATATCGTTGACGCTCATCGCCACCAGGTCGATGCCGACGGTATCGTGCTTGTTGAGCTGGAACGCCAGCTTCAGCTTGGTGCCGACGCCGTCGGTACCCGACACCAGCACCGGATTCTTGTATTTTTTCGGCACTTCGAACAAGGAACCGAAACCGCCGATGCCGGCCAGCACTTCCGGCCGCATGGTGCGCTTGGCGAAAGGTTTGATGTCCTCCACCAGCGCATCGCCGGCGTCAATATCGACGCCCGCGTCACGGTAGCTGATGGAAGGTTTCTGTGAATTGGGAGCGCTCAAGTTGTATTCTCGCTGTCGGCAGGATAAATTACGGCTTTTCCGAATTTTACCGCGAAACGGCCCAATGCGAGACAACAGTGCAGGTGTATCTCAATTCTTCTGGCTGATTCCGCTGGCGGCACTCCTCTGGCTACTGTATCTGCTCAGCCCTATCCTCGCGCCGTTCATGTTCGCGGCCATCCTCGCCTATATCTGCAACCCCATGGTGGGCTGGCTGGAGAAGAAACGCATCCCGCGCAGCATCGGCGCGGTCGCCGCCTTATTGCTGCTGATCGGCGCCTTCGTCGGCCTGGTGCTGATCCTGGCACCGCTGGTGCAGCGCGAGACCCAGCTGTTCATCGGGCATATTCCGGCGTATCTGGATTGGCTCAAACTGCACGCCATGCCCTGGCTGCAAACTAATTTCGGCATCGACATCGCTATCGACGCCGACGAGATCAAGGCTTTTCTCGTCAGCCATATGCAAAATGCGCGCGATGTCGCGGCGCACCTGCTGCCGTCGCTCAAAACCGGCGGCCTGGCGCTGCTGGGAATCGCTGCGAACATCCTGCTGGTCCCGGTGGTATTTTTCTATGTGCTGCGCGACTGGGGCGGCATGCTGGCCCGCATCGAGCGGCTGATTCCGCGCCGCTGGCATGCGCTGACCACGCAAATCGTCGGTGAAATCGACACCGTGCTGTCGGAGTTTCTGCGCGGGCAGATTGCGGTAATGCTGCTGATGAGCGTGTATTACGTCATCGCGCTGCATCTGGCGGGGCTGGAATTCGCGCTGCCGATCGGGCTGGTGACCGGGCTCTTGGTGTTCATCCCGTATCTCGGCATCGCGGTAGGCATCGTCCTCGCTCTCGTCGCCACGCTGATGCAATTTCAGGGTGTCGCCGGCCTCTTGCCGGTATTGATCGCGTTCGGCATCGGCCAGGCGCTGGAAGGCATGGCAGTCACGCCGTTGCTGGTGGGCGAGCGCATCGGCCTGCACCCGGTGGCGGTGATTTTCGCGCTGCTGGCTTTCGGCCAGCTATTCGGCTTTTTCGGCGTGTTGCTGGCGCTACCGGCCAGCGCCGCGCTGCTGGTCGCGCTGCGCCATCTGCGCCGCTATTATCTCGACAGCTCTTTCTACCGATAGTGAAACAGCTGATTCTCGACATCCAGCCGGCCCCGGCGCCGTCGCTGGAAAACTTCGTTCCCGGTCGCAACACCGAATTAGTCGCTGCGCTGCGCGCGCTGCCGGAAAACCCCCAAGGCAAGCGCTCGCTCTACGTCTGGGGCGAATCCGGCAGCGGCAAGACGCATCTGCTGCTGGCGGCGGCCGCGCTGTACGCACGACAAGGCCAGTTCACGCACTACGTCCGCAGTGACGCCGACTGGGAATTTCTCGCCACCTGCGATGCGGTGGCGCTGGACGATGTGCAGAAGCTTAATGAAACCGGCCAGGTCGCGCTGTTCAACCTGTTCAACCAGTTCCGCGACGCCGGCAAGCCGCTCATCATCGCCGGCCCCCGCGCGCCGCTGGAACTGGCCGTGCGCGACGACCTGCGCACCCGCCTGGGCTGGAGCCTGGTGTATCAGGCGCAAGCGCTCACCGACGCCGAAAAAACCGAAGCCCTGCGCCGCCACGCCGCCGAGCGCGGCTTCCGCCTGCCCGACGAAGTCACCGACTACCTGCTGCGTCACATGCGCCGCGACCTGCCGACGCTGATGGCAATGCTGGATGCACTGGACGAATGGTCGCTGACGGCGAAGAAACCGGTGACGGTGGCGTTGTTGCGGCAGTTGCTGCATACGCCGATCTAGATGCCGTTCACGGCGCGCAGATTTACGCCGCCACTACCAGCCATCGATTACCAGTAACACTTAAATTTTAGGGGTATTGTGTTTCGGCCCGGATGCTGTAATGCTTTACCCGGAGCCGGTTACGCACTTGATCGAGAGGTTTTGGGAGCGCGGTAGAGCCAGGTGTGTTTTCTGGCTGCCTAATCATGGCTTCTGTGTTTATTTACATTAATAACCAATAGATTATAAAAATAATGCAACGGGTTATACACCTACAATTTCAGTTTTATACACCGCATGCGGTGTATATTCAGCGTTGGGCGTACTAAGCACCATGGCAAAGCCGAAGAGATTGCAGCGTCCCAAAGACGAACTAAAGCGCGAACTCGTCGAGCAACTTCAGTTGTTGCGGCGTGCATGCGTCACGTTCGATGATGGGCTGGAAGCTGTCGGGAAGCATATTTCTCTGAGCCTTCGAGTTCTCTTGCACCACCATGGCCAGTCACGTGCGCTGCTAGATCAACTCGGTGTCCGTTCGGGCCGCTATCTGACGTCGGTCCCGCCGCTGAATCCACGAAATCTTCTTACCGAATGCAATCTGGTCGTACTTCAGGGTTCCGCGAGCGGAGCAAGATACCTTCCGGCTATTTCTATGGGAGGGGGCCCCTTCCCCCTGCAGTCAATTCCGTTCGTGAATTGGTGGAACGATCCGGTACTAAAGGACAACCGAAAGAGAACGCTCTGTCGGCGTGAGTTGGTATTGAACGTTGCAGACACGGATGGTGGCGCCCACGTCGATCTCGAACTCGAAGAGGCATATATGGCAATTTCTCGCGAAAACTCCCTTGGTTGGTTCTTCAGCAATGGAACTGTTAGCGCCCCTGCGGGAGGGCGCCCGGAACTGGCCTGCATGCGTCAAATAGCACACGAACTGCTAAGCACCATTTATCAGTATGTTCCGGAATTCGCCCCGCACGCCCAACCCATCATTCCACCGGACCTGCCGCAAGCACCGGACCTCCGGGGTCAGGTCTAGATAAATAGCACGTAGGAAGATTATTAGTACTGAAATAAGATGCAACTATTCTAGACCTGACCCTAAAGCGTAAAGCGTGTTTTGACGTATTGTGTTTCGGAAGGAAATCCATGTCCGGTGAAACTACAGGTGTTGTACGTTTAACCCTTCGGCTTGAGGGGCTGTGTGTCCTTGTGGCGGCCATGCTTGCTTACTCGAAGCTTGGTCTTGGCTGGGGTACGTTTGCATTATTCTTTCTCACCCCGGATGTTTCGTTTCTGGGCTATCTCACGGGGCCACGGGTTGGTGCCGTAGCCTACAACGCCGCACACTCGTATATCGGCGCAATTACCTGCATTGTCGCCGGCTTCCTTCTTCCCGCCCCCGCACTTTTATGTGCGGGCATCATCTGGTGCGCACACATTGGCTTTGACCGTGCCCTTGGTTATGGGCTCAAGTATTCAGCCGGGTTTGGTGTTACCCATCTCGGTCTTATCGGGCGGGTTACCAAATCCGCGCCTGACCAGGTGCGTCCCTGACGCTAACACGTCAGGACAAGACCATGACCTATAATCTGCTTAAGCTCGCACACATCATTGGTGCCGTGTTAATCGGTGGTGGCCTGCTTGGTGTTTGGCTGAGCGATTTACGATGCCGTCAGTCGCGTGAGCTGGTGCGTTTTTCCGAGGCCGTACGAAACATTCCGGTGTTTTACGATGGAGTTGTGGTTCCGGGAGCCATTATTCTCCTCATCTCCGGCACATGGATGATCGCTAAGTTTTTCGGTGGCTGGAATTTTGTTTCCACCCCCTGGCTTGCGGGCATGGTCTTCCTGTTTGCTTTTGAGTTCATCGAGGGCAATACCATCACTCGCCTCTACTTCATGCACTTGCGCCGTTTGACCCAACAGGCTTTGCAGGCTGGCGCATTTACGCCGGAACTGGAGAAAGCGCGCGCAGCGAATGTGCCGACATTCACGCACTTTCTCGATTTACCAATGCTGTTTTTGATCGTCACATTGGGCGCGCTCAGGCCAGACAACTGGAGTTTGTTTATTGTTGGGTCATTAGTTTCCGTGGCCCTTGCCACGGCCCTGACGATATTCATTCCTCGTCTTTATCCCTGGGTGGCAAACCAATGAGCGTCTATTCCGCTCCCTGAGCTAACTCGTTCGGAGAGACGATGCCGACCATTAGCGTAAAAAAGCTGGACGATTCGACGTTCGAAGTCACCGTGAACGACCGGAGTTCGACCACCCACACCGTTACCGTGCCACCGGATTATGCCGCCAGATTGACCGGGGGACGGGTGCCGGTGGAACGGCTGGTGAGCCGCTCGTTCGATTTTCTGCTGGCACGCGAATCGAACACCAGCATCCTGCGCAGCTTCGAACTGCCGGTGATTGCGCGCTATTTTCCGGAATACGAGCGTGTGATTCACACGATGCTGGAATAAGCCAAAGCGGCAGTCAACCGCCGATGCACACCGATAAACGCCGACAACACCAGCCTTTGGTGCAACCAAACAAATCATCTGCGTTTATCGGCGGTTAATGGCTTTTACAAGTTGTCTGCGCTGGCGGGAACGGGCCTGCCGGGCTGCTCTCATCCGGCGACGATCGCGGTTTCTATCGACTCCGTCGCGCCCTTGTTGTCCACCCAGCTGATCTTGACGATGTCGCCCACCTTGGCGGCTTTCAGCCGGAAAGTCAGGTAGGGATTCTTGGAAATGCCGGTGCCCCATTGCGCCTCCAGCACGGTTTTGCCGTTCAACGTCGCGCTGACCAGCTGGATGAAATGCGCCGGCTCAGTCTCGCCGCGGTCGTTCTTGCGGCGGCCGGTTTCCATCGGGTGGCTCATCAGCACCTTGATCTCGACGCTACCGTCTTTCAGCTGGGCGCGGATTTTCATGTTATTCGCCATCAGTCGCACCCCCCTATCGCCACTTCGACCTTGCGCGATACCGAATAATATTTGCCGCCGGCCTTGACGATGGCTTTCAACTCGGAGGTTTCGGCCATTTTGATGCGGGTGACGATGTAGGGCTCGGCGGCGGCGGCAAACACGAAATTGGCGATCAGCGGCGTCGGGTTCTTCTCGGACAGGATCGCAATCGCCTCGGTGCCGGGAATGCGGCTTTCCACTTCGATTTGCACAATGGCACCGTTTTCCGCCAGTTGCGGCGCGACCAGCACGATGTCGCGGCTGGGGCCGATTTGCGTTGCTTGCAAGCCCTGCAACGCGCCCTCCACGCTAGTCGACTCGAACGCGGCCTTGTTCCATACCGCCGCCAGCGCTTTCAGCGGTATCAGCACGGCCAGACCCAGCAGCGACGCACCCGCTTTCAATAGAGATCGCCTGTTCATCTATCCACCATTTTCCCTTGCCTCCTACTTCTTCTTGGGATCGCCCATCTGCTGCCGCAACTGCTTGAGCCGGGCCTCGACGATGGATAACTGGTAGAAATCGCCGTCGCCGCTTTTCACCGCGAGCTCCATCTGTTCGACCGCCGACGGCAGGTCATAGGCGCGATAGTAGGCCTCGCTCTGCGCCTGGTGGCGCAGCAGGTTCTTGCCCAGCCGAGTGTAGGCCTGCGACCGCAATTCGTAAAGATAGCCGTCGTCGGGAAACAGTGTTTGCTTCTCGCCCAGGAAACGGGTCGCTTCGTTGGTCTGGTTCATCGACAGCAGCGCTTCGGCAAAGCCGTAAATCAGGCCTCGATGCTTGGGAAACCAGGTCAGCGCACTGCGGAAACGGGTGAGCGCCTCCTGGGTCCGCCCTTCCGCCAGCAGCAGTTGCGCAGCCAGCGTTTCGGCCATTGGATGGCGCGACAGCAGGGCTTTGAGCGTATCCAGCTCATGCGCGGCGCGCGTGTAGTCCTGGCTCAGCATGGCCGCCTGCGCCAGCCCGTAGTGCTGGGCTGCTTCGCTGCTATATTTCTTCTCGCGCAGGTTGGCCTCGAAAAACTGCATCGCATCCCGCGGGTTGCCCTGCATGGCACGCAGCTTGGCCCTCACCAGCTGGAACTCCAGGCTGTCCGGCGCCTGGCGGTAGGGCATCTGTTCGACCCGGTTGCGCACCTCGGCGATACGCTCCGTCGTCAACGGGTGGGTGCGCAGGAAAGATGGCGCGCTGCCTTCCGAAATGCGGGTACTTTTCATCATGGTTTCGAAGAAAGCGGGCATCGCGCGCGTGTCGAAACCGGAATCGTTGAGGATCTGCAGGCCCACGCGGTCGGCCTCGCGCTCGTTCTCGCGGGTGAAGTCCAGCTGGCGCTGCACAGTGCCGGCCTGCGTCGCCGCCATGCCGGCGCGCGCCAGTTCCGGATTGGCGCGCGCCATCAGGATCGCCAGCGCCAGCGCGGCAATCGAAGGAATAGTATCCCGCTGCTGTTGAGCGACCATGCGCGAAATATGGTGCTGCACCACGTGGCCGATTTCGTGGGCCAGCACGCTGGCCAATTCCGATTCGCTGGCGGTGTTCTGCAACAACCCGGTATGCACACCGATAAAACCGCCCGGCAGCGCAAAGGCGTTGATGGTGGGGTCCTGGATTACAAAAAAGGCAAAAGCCCGGGTGTTTTCCGAACTGTTGGCGGCGAGTCGGTAGCCCAGCGCACCGATATAATCCGCCACTTCGATATCATTGACCAGTTCGCCGCTGGCGCGAATGTCGCGCATGATTTCTTCGCCGATGCGGCGTTCTTCCTGCGGCGGCAGCACGGTTTGCGAATAATCGCCCAGGTCGGGCAGGCCATCGGCCAGTGCGGCCGGTACCAGCAAAAGCGCCAGCACCGATAGGTATAGAAATTTCATGCTGCTATGATAATGGCAGCTGAAAATAAGTTCACATCAAAAATTGTAAGGATATGTAAATGGCCGAATTCACGCATTTCGACGCCGAGGGCCAAGCCCACATGGTCGATGTCAGCGAAAAAACCGAGACCCGGCGCATCGCGCGCGCCGAAGGCCGCATCCGCATGCAGCCGGAAACGCTGCATATGATCCTCAAGGGCGACGCCAAGAAAGGCGACGTACTCGGCATCGCCCGCATCGCTGCGATCCAGGGCAGCAAGCGCACTTCGGAACTGATCCCGCTGTGCCACCCGATCGCGCTGACTAAAGTCGGCGTCGAGTTCGAAGTGGAGGCCGCTGCCTGCGAAATATGCTGCCTCGTGACTGCGGAAACCGTGGGCCGCACCGGGGTGGAGATGGAAGCCCTCACCGCCGCCAGCGTCGCGCTGCTGACGATCTACGACATGTGCAAGGCGGTCGATCGCGGCATGAGCATGCACGGCATCCGGCTGCTGGAGAAACAAGGAGGAAAATCCGGGCACTGGGTTGCCGACAAGCAATAATCCGCTAACGCGAGTCTCAGTCCGGCCAATAGCCGCATGTCAAAATGGATCGTCTAACGATCTTCGATACCAACAACAAAACCCAATCGCGAAACACGGTCCAGCAGCGTTTTTAACCGCCTCTACCCACCGAACGCATATGGGCTGGCGTCCATAAACGGCGCCTTGCCGGCCAGCAGGCTGGCGATGAGTCTGGAGCTGGCCGGCGCCATCGTGACGCCGTAGCGGAAGTGGCCGGTGTTGAGCCAGAGGTTTTTAAGCACGGGATGGCGGCCGATGGCGGGGATATTGTCGGGAGAACCCGGACGCAGGCCGGACCAGTGGCGCACGGGCTGGCGGCCGTGCAATTGCGGCAGCAGCGCGACCGCCTTTTGATGCAGCTCGCGCGCGGCGGTCGCGGTCGTGCTCTTGTCGAAACCGACGTCCTCGACCGTGCTGCCGGCGAGAATATGGCCATCGCGGCGCGGAATGAGGTAGAAGTCGTCCTGATAATGGATGTGTTGCAGCAACCCCGCCGGCATTTCGTACAGCAGCATCTGGCCGCGCATGGGCTTGAAGTCGAGCGCCGCCGCATGTTCGCCCAGCAGCGGGCGGCTCCAGGCGCCGGCGGTGACGACGACGTCATCCGCTGCCAGCATTTCCGCCCCGGCCTGCACGGCGGCGACACGGTTGCCGGCGATCTTGAGGCCGCTCACCTCGGTATGCTCCAGCAGCCGCACGCCATGCTCTTGCAGCCAGCGCCGCAACGCCTGCGTCAGGCGCGGGTTGCGCACCTGCGCCACCTGCGGCAGCCATAATTTATCTTCCTGCAATTCCGCCGTCATATCGTGGGCGGCGCACCAGGATTGCGCGACTGCCATATCGCAGGGTGGATGCACCAGCATGCCGCTGACGCTATATTCCGGGTCGATGCCGGTAGCTGCATGCAGTTCGGCCGCCAGCGCCGGGTAGCCGGCAGCACCGGCCAGCGCCAGCCGGTTGACTTCCTCCCGGTAGCGCCACGGCAGCAACGGAAACAGAATGCCGCCGCCGGCCCAGGAAGCTTCTCCGCCTGCATCCGCCCTATCCACCAGCATGACGTTCGCGCCACGCACTGCCAATTCCATCGCGGTCATGCAGCCGACTACGCCGGCGCCAATAATGACGATATCGCTCATTTGCCTTTCAACAACATGTTCTCTGCGCTGGCCAGGCCTTCCCACATGCCCAGCAGCACGACGACGTCGCCATCGTAAAGCTGGGTGTCGGGGGTAGGCTCGATGTTGCCATCGCCGATGCGGCGGATGGACTGCACCTGTACCTCCAGTTTTTCCAGAGCGAGATCGGCAAGCCGGCGGCCGATCGCAGCAGCGCCGGTCGTGATCTGAACCGGGTGCAGGCGCATCTGGAACCTGTCGGCGACGTCCAGATCATGATCGGACAGGCCATGGAAGAAGCCTCGCAACATGCTGTAGTGCTCCTCGCGGAAGCGGCGGATGCGCTTGACCACCCTGTTCAGCGGCACGCCCAGCACTACCAGCGCGTGCGACGCCAGCATCAGGCTGCCTTCCAGCACCTCCGGCACGACTTCGGTAGCGCCGGCTTCGCGCAGCCGGTCCATGTCGGTATCGTCCAGCGTGCGCACGATGATGGGTATGCTGGGATAGTGCTCACGCACCACATGCAGCACCCTGAGCGTCGCGCGCAGCTCGGAAAAACTCACCACCACCACCCTGGCGCGTGCCACGCCGGCGGCTTCCAGTATTTCCAGCCTGGATGAGTCGCCGTAGGCTACCGGCAGGCCGGCGGTAACGGCCTCGCGCACGCGCACCGGGTCAAGATCGAGCGCGATATAGGGAATATTTTCCTGCGCCAGGAAACGCGCCAGGTTCTGGCCGCTGCGCCGGTAGCCGCAAATGATGGCGTGACCGGACAAGCCCTGGCTGACGTGGGCAATATCCTCGGCTTGCTGGGCGCGGTTGCGCTTGTAGCTCGGCGCGAGGATGCGCGCGATACGGCCGTTGGATTGAATAATGAAAGGCGCGAATAGCATCGACAGCAGCATCGCCGCGAGCAGGATCTGCGCGTAGTGCGGATCGAGCAGATTGTACTCGGTGCCCTGCGCCAGCAGCACGAAACTGAATTCGCCGGCCTGCGCCAGCGTCAGGCCAGTGCGCAGCGCGACCCCGGCTTCATGGCCGAACGCGCGGCACAGGCTGGTCACCAGCCCCGCCTTGACCAGCGCCAGCGACACCGCCAGCAACGCGATCCAGCCCAGGCTGCCGGCCAATGCATGCAGGTCGAGCTGCATGCCCAGCGTGATGAAAAACAGGCCCAGCAGGATATCGCGAAACGGCCCGATGTCGGCTTCCACCTGGTAGCGGTAGCGCGTCTCCGAGATCAGCATGCCGGCGACGAACGCGCCCAGTGCATAAGACAGGCCGGCGAACTTGGTGGCATAGGCCAGCCCCAGCGTCACCATCAGCACGTTGAGCACGAACAGTTCCTGCGAGCGCTGGCGCGCCACCAGTTCGAACCAGGGGTTGATCAGTGACTTGCCGAATACCAGCAGCACCGCCAACACCACCCCGGCCTTGAGCGCCGACATGCCGAGCAGCGACGGCAGGTCGCCGCCGGGCGTCGCCAGCGCGGGAATCAGGATCAAGAGCGGCACCACCGCGATATCCTGGAACAGCAGCACGCCAATGGATAGCCGGCCGTGACGGGAATTGAGCTCGATCTGTTCCACCAGCATTTTCGATACGATCGCGGTCGAAGACATTGTCAGCGCACCGCCGATCACCAGCGCCGCGCGCCAGTCCAGTCCCAGCAGCATGGACGCGGCCACGGTATAGGCCATGGATACCAGCACCTGCGCGCTGCCGAGACCAAACACGGTGCTGCGCATCGAATACAACTGCGGCAGGCTGAATTCCAGGCCTATGCTGAACATCAGGAATACCACGCCGAACTCGGCGAGGCTGCGCACCGCCTCGCTGTCCTCTACCCAGCCGAAGGTATGCGGCCCCAGCGCCAGGCCGACCAGGAAATAGGCCAGCAGCGGTGGCAACCGCAAGGTGCGCAGCAGCGCCACCAGCAGTACGGCGCTGGAAAGCAGGAGCAGGATGATTTTAAGGGTGGGCATAAAATGTAGCGCTCGTAAATTGCGGCGGGCATGAAACCGCACCGCCGCTGATATTTTTATTATGATCCAACCATGTTACCGTTAAATTCGCGCAGCGGCATCTGCGCCGCGGTCATCGCGAGTAAACCAGCACGTCGTCCCGCAGCGAGAATCCGCAGGCTTCCCAGAACTGCTGGGCGATCAGGTTGTCGCGCTTGACCAGGCTGTGGATTTTCGGAATGCCCTCATTGGCTATCGCTTCCACGGCGGCGTTCACCAGCCTGGCACCCAGACCTTTTTCGCGATAGTCCGGCTTCACCGCAAGGTGATACAAGTAACCGCGCCAGCCATCATGCCCCGCCAGTACCCCGCCCACCAGCCGCGTACCTGCACAGGCGACAAAACTGCTGGCCGGATTCCTGTAAAGAAAACGCGCCAGCGCTTCGGGCGTATCGGTATCGCGCAGCTGCAGGCTGCCGGCCGCACTCCATAGCACCGTCAGTTTCGGATAGTCGCTTTCGCACATCGGGCGCATCACCGGAGCTTGCCGCATCAACTCTTGGCTTTCGCATTGCCGGGCATGCGCGCGACCTGTTCCGCGCTGCCGTGCTGCTGGATGTAGTCCCGCATCAGCTTGCGCACCACCTGGGAAGGTGTCAGGTCATGCGTAGCGCAGACTTCTTCGAAAATCTGTTTCTTGATCGGATCCACCAGGATGGTCAAACGCGCAGTTCGATTTTCCATTGCTTATCCTCTTTGATGATAATAATATGTTAATCAAAATATAATTTAATCACAATTAAATACTCCATCAGGCGCCATGGCAGATCTTCTAACATCGCTGTTGCCTATAGACGCGGCCGGGCTGGCAACGCTGGCGTGGCTCGCGCTGGGGTTGCTGGGCCTGTTCATACCGCGCCGCCTGATCACCGCAATACTGTTCCCGGCAGGCGCGGCGGTAGCGCTGCTGCTGGCGGCGGCGGGCCTGTGGGGGCTGAATACGCCGACGCAGTCGACAGTGCTGCCGCTGGGCCTGCCCGACCTGCCGTTCCACTTGCGGCTGGATGCGCTCTCCGCCTTTTTCCTGCTGCTGCTGGGCGCGGCGGCGACCGGCATCTCGCTGTATGCCGCCGGCTACTTTCGCAGCCTGGCCAATAAAGATGGCACGCTCAATCTGCTCTGCCTGCAATACCACGTGTTTCTCGCCAGCATGGCGTGGGTGCTGCTGGCGGACGATGCCTACCTGTTCATGGTGGCATGGGAGACGATGGCGCTGTCATCCTATTTCCTTGTCACCACCGACCATGTCATTCCGGATATCCGCCGCGCCGGCTTTCTCTACCTGCTGATCGCCCACATCGGGGCAATCGCCATCCTGCTGGCGTTCGGCGTGATGCAGGGCGGACACGGAGATTACAGCTTTGCCGCGATGCGCGCCGGGCACCTGGATGCGTTCCGCGCCAGCATGGCGTTCCTGCTGGCGCTGTTCGGTTTCGGCGCCAAGGCCGGCCTGCTGCCGCTGCACGCCTGGCTGCCGGAAGCCCATCCCGCCGCGCCGTCGCCGGTATCGGCAATGATGAGCGGCATCATGCTCAAGACCGCGATCTACGGCATGCTGCGCGTGATGTTTGACCTGCTGGACGAGCGGCTGTGGTGGTGGGGTGCACTGATGCTGGTGCTGGGGCTCTCGACGGCGCTGTTCGGCGTACTGTTCGCCGCGGTGCAGACCGACATCAAGCGGCTGCTGGCCTATTCCTCGATCGAGAACATCGGCATCATCGCGAGCGGCATCGGCCTTGGCATCCTGTTCCACGCCTATAACGAAGACGCGGTAGCCGCGCTGGCGCTCACCGCCACCCTCTACCATGCGCTTAACCACGCCTTCTTCAAGAGCCTGCTGTTCCTCGGCGCGGGGTCGGTATTGCACGCCACCGCAGAGCGCAACATGGCCAAGCTGGGCGGGCTGATCCACCGCATGCCGTGGGTGGCGGCGACCGCACTCATCGGCACGCTGGCGATCGCCGGCCTGCCGCCGTTCAACGGCTTCGTCTCCGAGTGGCTGATGTTGCAGGCCTATTTGCTGACGCCGGCGCTGCCCGCGCCCTACCTCAACATGATGCTGCCGCTGGGTGCGGCGGCACTGGCGCTGGCAGCAGCGCTCGCAGCCTATGCCATGGTCAAGTTCTACGGCATCATTTTCCTCGGCCGGCCGCGCGGGCTGGATCCCGGTGCCGCGCACGACGCCGGCGCCTGGGAACGGCTGGGCCTGACGTGGCTGGCTGCGGGCTGCGTGCTGCTGGGGCTGTTCCCGGCGAGCGTGATCCTGCAGCTGGACGCAGTCACCCGGCTCTTGACCGGACAAGCTCTCGGCAACAGCGCCGCGCACTCGGGCTGGCTATGGCTCACCCCGGTGGCGGAAGAGCGGGCGAGCTACAGCCCGATGATCCTGCTGCTGGTGATTGCCGGTGGTTTGGCACTCACGTTCCTCGCCGTGCGCAAGTTCTACCACGGGCGGCTGCGCCGCGGTCCGGCCTGGGACTGCGGCTACCCGCAACAGACCGCGCGCATGCAGGACAGCGCCGAAGGCTTCGGCCAGCCGATCAAGCAGATTTTCGAACAGTTCTTCGGCATCAGCCGCGAACTGCCGAGCCCGTTCGACGCGCAGCCCCATTACCGCGGCGAAATCCGCGACCGCCTGTGGGAGCTGTTCTACCGTCCGCTGGCGCGTCTGGTCGAGCGCATTTCGATGCTGGTCGGCGCGCTGCAGCACGGGCGCATCTCGATTTACCTGCTGTACAGCTTCGTTACGCTGATCGCCTTGCTGGCGTTTATCCGATGAAGACCTCGACCCTGCTGTTCCAGTTCTTGCAAAACGGCCTGGTGCTGCTGGTCGCCCCCTTGCTGCTGGGCTGGGTCAACCAGTGCCGCGCCTGGCTGCAGAACCGCAGCGGCGCCGGCCTGCTGCAGCCCTACCGCCTGCTGTTCAAGCTGTTCCACAAGGACGCGGTGCTGGCCGACAACGCTTCCGTGCTGTTCCGCAGCACGCCCTACATCCTGTTCGGCTGCATGTGGCTGGCGGCGGCGCTGGTGCCGGTGGTGGCGACCGACTTGCCGCTGTCCGCGGCGGTGGACGTGATCGCGCTGGTCGGCATCTTCGCACTGGCGCGGGTATTCATCGCGCTGGCCGGCATGGATATCGGCACCGCCTTCGGCAGCATGGGCGCACGCCGCGAAATGCTGGTGTCCTTCCTTGCCGAACCGGCGCTGTTGATGGTGTTCTTCACCGCCGCCTCGATCAGCGCCAGCACCTCGCTCACCACCATCGTGGAGACCCTGGCGCATCGCGGCTTCGTCATCTACCCCAGCATGGCGTTCGCCGGCGTCGCCTTTCTCATGGTGCTGCTGGCGGAAAATGCGCGCATCCCGGTGGACAATCCGGCCACCCACCTGGAATTGACGATGATCCACGAGGCCATGACCCTCGAATATTCGGCGCGCCACCTGGCATTGATCGAGTGGGCCAGCAGCCTCAAGCTGCTGGCTTACATTACCATCGGCTTCGCGCTGTTCCTGCCTTTCGGCATCACCAAAGCCGGCAACTGGGCGGCATTGCCGCTCGCAGTGGCTGCGCTGGCGCTCAAGCTCGCCGCGGCCGGCGCCGGACTGGCGCTGCTGGAGGCGCTGTCGGCCAAGCAGCGCGTTTTCCGCGTGCCCGAGTTCCTCGGCACCGCATTCCTGCTGGCGGTGCTGGCCATACTTATTCATTACCTGCTGGGAGCCTGACACTGTGCCCATCGCCCAGCAACTCATCAACCTGTTCGCCGCGCTTTTGCTGCTGATCGCCTTCGCCATGCTGTCGCAGCGCCGCATCCTGTCGCTGATCAACCTGTTCGCGCTGCAGGGGCTAATCCTTACGCTGTCGATCGCAGACAGCGCCTGGCTCACCCACCAGCACCATTTGTACTACTCGGCGGCATTAACTCTATTGCTCAAGGTGCTGTTCCTGCCCTGGCTGCTGCACCGGCTGATCCGCAAGCTGGAAATCAAGTGGGACGTGGAAACGCTGATCAACATTCCCACCACGATGCTGATCGGCATCGTGCTGGTGGTATTCGCCTTCAACCTGGCGCTGCCGATTTCGCTGCTGTCGGGCACCATCCTGCGCAACACGCTGGGCATCGCGATGGCCAGCGTGCTGCTGTCGTTTCTGATGATGATCACCCGGCGCAAGGCCATCCCGCAAGTGATCGGCTTCCTGGCGATGGAAAACGGCCTGTTCTTCGCCGCCACCAGCGCCACCTACGGCATGCCGATGGTGGTGGAACTGGGCATCGCGCTGGACGTGCTGGTGGGCGCATTCATTTTCGGCATTTTCTTCTTCCATATCCGCGAGACCTTCGACAGCCTGGAAATCCGCCATATGGAAAAACTGAAAGAGGACTGAGCCTCAACCATGGAAATTTTCTGGCTACTGGGAATGCCGCTCTTGGGCGGTGCGCTGCTGGCACTGGCCGGCCACCGCCGCTTCGCCCCGGAATTGAACGTGGCGATGAGCCTGAGCACCCTGCTGGCCGCGCTGGTGCTGACCGTCAAGGTCATCACCGACGGGTCGCTGTCGGCCTTCGGCGAGCAGTTCTTCATCGATCCGTTCAACGTGTTCCTGGTCGCGCTGACCGCCTTCGTCGCCTTCACCACCTCGCTGTTCTCCCGTCCCTACATGCACATCGAGGCCGAGCACGGCAAGCTCGGCAGCGCCCGGCTGCGGCTCTACCACAGCATGTACCAGCTATTCACCTTCACCATGCTGCTGGCACTCACCACCAACAACATGGGCATCCTGTGGGTGGCGATGGAAGCGGCGACGCTGACCACGGTGCTGCTGGTGTCGCT
>NZ_DASXVH010000031.1:0-5359 GCF_036504375.1 Novimethylophilus sp. | reverse complement strand
CGGCGGCTGTCCTGTTCGGCGATGACCTGGATGGAAACGCGCACCAAGGGACGGATGTCGGCCGCCATCATGCCGTCGAAGCGGGCGATCAGCACCACCTCGTATTCCGCCGCCAGCGAGGCCGTGACCTGGGTGACGCGCGGGTCCAGCGCGCGGGCATAGCCTTCCAGGCGCTCCAGCAGCTTGACCTTCTGGTCGTCGCTGAGGCTGGCGATCGGATCGTGCGGCAGATACAGCTGGGCGCCGCCGCCGCGCCGCATCACGGCTCCCGCCGAGCCCGTGTCGCCCTTGATGGCAATCGCGCGGGTGGCCTCGGCCGCCTGGGTCAAGGCCGGCAGGCTGATGTCGTCGGAATAGGCGAACGCGGTTTTTTCGCCGGACACGGCGCGCACCCCGACGCCCTGGTCGATGTTGAAGCTGCCGGACTTGACCTGGCCTTCTTCCAGCCCCCAGCTTTCCGCGCGGCTGTACTGGAAATAGAGGTCGGCATAGTCGACGCGGTGCGTCATGATGCCGCCCAGCACCGATTGCAGCGCCGGGTAGTCCAAGCCGTAGGGCGTCAGCAGTGCGCTGTTGGCAACGGCGAACAAGGTACCGGGTTCCGGACTGGATGCGGCGGGAAGAGTGTCTGGTTTCATGGTTTAGCTATCTCGAAAGGCCTGGGCAGGATGATGGCCCGAACTCGGATTTTACTCCCTGCTTTTTACCATTCATATGGCGAAGTGCCTAATATATTAAATTCGAATAATTATATTTAATAATATTCTTTTACATTATTTGCATGGCTTTCTATAGTTCGCAGCGTTGTTTTGGAAATGCGAACCTTCAATGGAGAGAGTCATGACATTCAGAAAGAAAATCGTCGCATCGTTGTTGGTCGGGAGCGGGGTTTTGGCGGTCTCGTCGCCGGTACTAGCGAATGACAGCGAGGAGCTGGAAAAGTTGCGAGCACTGGTGCAGGAGCTGGACCAGAAGATCCGCGTGCTGGACCGCAAGAACGAACTCGCTGCAGAAGAGGCTGCGGCGAAGAAAAAGGAAACCCCGGTGGTCAAGGCCAGCGAAAAAGGCTTCGGCCTGCAGTCGGCGGACGGGCAGCACGAGATCCGGCTGCGGGGGCTGCTGCAAGCCGATGGTCGGGGCTTTGCCACGGGCCGCAACCAGACGCAGAAGGCCGCAGCGGGCGCCAGCACCGCCGGCTATCTGGATAACACCGAAGATGCCAACAGCACTGCGCTGCTGCGGCGCGTGCGGCCGACCATCGAAGGCACGGTGTTCGGCAAGTACGATTTCCGCTTTACCCCCGAGTACGGCGACGGCAAATCGCAGGTGATCGACGCCTACCTGGACGCCCGCTTCGCGCCATGGTTCAAGCTGCGCGCCGGCAAGTACAAGCCTTTCGTCGGCCTCGAGCGTCTGCAAAGCGGCGCCGACATCAAGTTCATCGAGCGCAGTTATGTCAGCAGCATCCTGCCCAACCGCGACGTGGGTGCCTCGATCTACGGCGATGTGCTCGACGGCAGGCTCAGCTATGCGGTGGGCATCCATAATGGCGTGGCCGACGGCGGCGATAACACCACGGCCAGCGACTTCAACAAGGACAAGGATTACGCGGCACGTCTGTTTACAGTGCCGTTCAAGGATAGCGACAGCGCGCTGGCCGGGTTGGGATTCGGCATTGCGGCTACCTACGGCAATGTCGACGGCACCACCAAGGATACCGTCAACGGTTCTTCCACCGAACTCACTTCCGGGTACAAGACCGAAGGGCAGCAGACGTTCTTCCGCTATGTCGATGGCAGCGTGCTGCGCTCCGGCATCGGCGAAGGCGCCACGCTGACCGGCGGCCCCGGCGTTTCCTGGCTGGCGCACGCCGACGGCAAGCGCACCCGCATCGCGCCCCAGGCCTACTATTACTACGGCCCGTTCGGCTTGCTGGCCGAATATACCCGCGTGTCGCAGGAGGTCGCGGTGGGGCAGTCCAGCCATGCGAAAACGACGCTGAACCACGACGCCTGGGAAATTGCCGCGAGCTACCTGCTGACCGGCGAGGACGCCTCGTTCAAGGGCGTGAAACCCAAGCGCAACTTCGATCTCGACAACGGCGGCTGGGGTGCCTGGGAAATTGTCGGCCGTTATAGCGAGCTCAATCTCGATGACGATAGCTTTGCTTTTGGTAATTTGTCGGGCGGCGCCGGCGTGACCGCCAACCAAAGCACAGGCGCGGTCGGCGCCGGCACCTTGCAGACCCTGAACCATTACCTGTACGCCGACCCCAAGGCTTCCGCCAAGTCCGCGCACACCTGGACCGCCGGCATCAACTGGTACGTGAACCCCGAGGTAAAAATCTCGCTGAACTATGCGCAGACCGCCTTTGACGGCGGCGGGGCGTTGACCAGTTCGCCGACGCACACGTTCAAGGACTTGGTGGTCCGTTCCAATGCCCGCGACCGCGAGGACGAGCGCGTGCTGCTGGCCCGCTTCCAGATCGCTTTCTAACTCAAAAGGAAAAATCATGAAAAAGTATTATTCGATTCTAGGTATCCTCGTCGTCGTGCTGGCGCTGACGAACCCGCTGCGTCTGCAAGCGGCCGAGGTGAGCCTGCTCAATGTGTCCTACGATCCGACGCGCGAGCTGTACCAGGACTTCAACGCCGCGTTTGCCAAATACTGGAAAGCCAAGACCGGCGACAGCGTCAGCGTCAAGGCCTCGCACGGCGGTTCCGGCAAGCAGGCACGCGCCGTGATCGACGGCCTGGACGCCGACGTGGTGACGCTGGCGCTGGCGTACGACGTGGACGCCTTATACGACAAGGCCAAGCTGATTCCGCAGAACTGGCAGAAGCGCCTGCCCAGCAACAGCGCGCCCTACACCTCGACCATCGTGTTCCTGGTGCGCAAGGGCAACCCCAAGCACATCAAGGATTGGGACGATGTGGCGAAGCCGGGCGTGGCGGTGATTACGCCCAATCCCAAGACTTCCGGCGGGGCGCGCTGGAACTACCTGGCGGCCTGGGGCTATGCGCTGAAGAAGAACGGCAATGACGAAAACAAGGCCAAGGATTTCGTGGCCAAGCTCTACAAGAACGTGCCGGTGCTGGATTCCGGCGCGCGCGGCGCGACCACTACCTTCGTCGAACGCGGCATCGGCGATGTGCTGCTGGCCTGGGAAAACGAGGCCTTCCTGGCGCTGAAGGAAGACCCGGGCAAGTTCGAGATCGTGGTGCCGTCGCTGTCCATCCTGGCCGAACCGCCGGTCGCCGTGGTGGACAAGGTGGTCGACAAGCACAAGACGCGCGCGGTGGCCGAGGCTTATCTGAATTATCTCTATAGCGAGGAAGGCCAGGAAATCGCCGCAAAGAACTTCTACCGTCCGCGTCTGGAGTCGGTCGCGAAGAAGTACGAGAAACAGTTCCCCAAAGTCAGCCTGATCACCATCGACGAGGTGTTCGGCGGCTGGCAAAAAGCGCAGAAGACGCACTTCGCCGACGGCGGGGTGTTCGACCAGATTTACGCGAAGTAATCAGGGAAGGCGGCGTGAGCCGCTCTTTCGATTCTGTTTCCGTAGGCGCCGCGAGTCCGGCGTCTCTGAAAATGGATTCCTGACTGGAGATCGAGCATGACAACCGCACTGATTGTAGGTGGCGATTATGTCACTGGCATCAAACAGACCCTGGCCGCTTTCGGTATCGATCACATCGCCCACTGGGGCGGGCGCAAGGCAGGCGACGGCAAGCATGCGATTCCACGCGATACGCAGCTGGTGGTGATGGTGACCGACTGGATCAATCATTCGATGGCCGGCAAGGTCAAGCGCAATGCGGAAAAGCTGGGGGTGCAGGTGGTATATACCCGCGGCAATGGCGGCAATCTGTATCAGCCGCTTTCCAGGCTGGCCGAGCGCGGCCAGCTGAGCGAGTCGTCCAGGGAGGAAGAGCGCCAGCCGCAAATGCTGCTTGCCGCGTGATGAACCAAACGCGATTTAATAAGGGTCTGCCAGCGCTGTGTCCGGTGCCACGTAATCATAGCCAAGCGCTTTGGCAACCGGCTGGTTGGTAATTTTTCCCTGATACACGTTCAGGCCGTTCAGCAGGTGACGGTCGTCTTTCAGCGCGCCCAGGCCTTTATCCGCCAGGGCCAGCGCATAGGGCAGAGTGGCATTGTTGAGAGCATGGGCCGAGGTGCGCGGAACCGAGCCCGGCATGTTCGCAACGCAATAGTGAATCACGCCGTCGACGGTATAGGTGGGGTCGTCGTGCGTAGTCGGACGGGAGGTCTCGCAGCAGCCGCCCTGGTCGATGGCGACGTCGACGATCACCGAGCCCGGCTTCATGCGCCTGACGATATCGCGCGTAATCAGTTTGGGTGCCTCGGCGCCGGGGATCAACACGCTGCCGATGACGAGATCGGCCATGCTGCAATGATGCTCGATCGCATCCCGGGTAGAAAAAACCGTGTTGAGGCCATGCCCGAACTGCTTCCAGAGCCGGTTCAGCGTGCCGATATTACGGTCCAGCACCCACACTTCCGCCCCCATGCCGAGCGCGACATCGATGGCGTGCGTGCCGACCACGCCGCCGCCGATGACGACGACTTTGGCCGGTTCGACGCCGGGAACCCCGCCCAGCAATATGCCGAGGCCGCCGTGCGCTTTTTCCAGGAAATAGGCTCCCGCCTGCACCGAGAGCCGCCCGGCGACTTCAGACATCGGCGCCAGCAGCGGCAAGCTACCGTCCGCGGACGTCACCGTTTCGTACGCGATGCAGGTGGCGCCGGATTTGATCAGCGCTTGGGCCTGTGCGGGATCGGGGGCCAGATGAAGATAAGTGAAGAGAATCTGGCCGCGCCGCAGCATCTCGCACTCGGACGCTTGCGGCTCCTTGACCTTGACGATCATGTCCGCAGCAGAAAAAATTCTCTCCGCCAAGTCGACTATCATGGCCCCTGCGGCTTCGTACTGATGGTCGGTGGCTGCAATGCCAGCGCCAGCGCCGGTCTCGACCATGACCTGGTGACCATGCGCGACAAGCTCGCGGACATTGGCCGGTACGATGCCCACCCGGTATTCTCGAATCTTGATTTCCTTGGGTACGCCGATCAGCATCTTCAGGCTCTCTCTCGATATATCGAGCTAGTTTATATCAAGAAGTTTGTAAAAAAACGGCAGCTCGACCCAAGTCTTTTTGATCAGTAATTTATGTTCTTATGTAATATAAAAATAGGGTCTTAGGAAGCTAAAGCGGATTTATTCGTAAGAGTTTGAGTACTTCAAGGTAAAGATTATCACGGCGATGGTTGAATCGAAATTCAGTCTCTTTCAGGTGCAGGTAAAACGTGTGCTTAGCCACGCCGTTAAACTTGG
>NZ_DASXVH010000030.1:0-43017 GCF_036504375.1 Novimethylophilus sp. | reverse complement strand
GACGATCAGCATCTTGTCGGCGTCGATGTCGTAAATATCGCGCACCTTGCCCTGGTTGATCAGCGGCAGGCTCTTGATGCTGGATTGCAGTAAAGGCTGTGTCATTGCGTTCTCTGGGAGATAGTTCGGAAAAGGGTGAATTATCCCCTGTCTGGCGGGTCATGAAAAGCTGCGATGGGGTTTGATGGTGGCTGATGCATTACCTTTTGGTTCGGGTCCAAAGCGGGGAGCCAGTCCGGTACAGTAATCGGCACCACTTCCAACCGACAACCAAATTCTCCTAAACAAAATATTAACGTCAGAACAATATCCTATTGATCGGTATGGATTTGGCTGCTAGTGTTCAAATCCATGTATCGGTAGCCCCCGTGTTACATAAATGGGGGACACAAAAAAGGGGAGAGGTATGTACTTTCACGCAATTGCAGTTCTACCCGGTGGCCGTCGCAAATCAATCGTCAACAAGTCGGAAGAGCTGATGCTGACCGATTTCGTAATCCCATTCGTTAGAAACGGTGTGATAAAAGCACGGTGGGGCTCAAGTACACAATCCTACCAAGTTCTTGAGTTGCGAATCTATGGAACTGAAAAGGCTTGGGACAAGAAATCAGGCGTTCAAATTGACACATTCATCGGAACCGCGAAAAACCGATTCGTCCAGTTTGAGAAGCGAGCGAACAAGTCTCTCGGTGCAACTGTGCATCGTGTTTTCATTGTCATGCCGATTCAAGGCGAAAAATTCGGAACGCAGGATGAGCAGCGAATCTTGAAGGAGTACGAATCAAGGTTTGAAGTTATCGAAAGCCTGTTGGGAAAATACGATGCTGTCGCAATTCGAATCGACAAGGAACATACACTTGATGAGCTTGTAAAAAAAAATTAAGGAGGAGATTGAAAAATCAGCCTTTGTAATTGCCGACCTGACAGATGAACGACCATCCTGCTATTTCGAGGTTGGCTACGCCGAAGCCTTGAAGAAGCCAATCGTCTTCGTCGCAAGTAAAGAAAGTGTCGTTAATCCCAGAACGGCAACAAAAATTCACTTCGACATTCACCGTAATGTTAATTATTTCACCAACACTAAAGAGTTGCGCGAGAAGCTCAAGGCTGCGTTGGAGAAAAACGCAGCAAAGCTGTTTGTGTCGGATTCAAATGAATAAATTAGGATCTTCATAATAAACTAACGGGTGTTGGCGCGCACCGGATATGGGTAAGAAATGGGGTCGTAGACATTTAGCGATAATGTCAGCAAGCACGACACCGCTCCATGATCGGTTATACTCCCAGCCTCTTAAATCGCCCAAAATTCGAGAGCAATCATGTCCACCCTCCCCGCCTGCCCCCAATGCACCCTGGAAAATACCTATCAGGATAGCGACAATTTTGTTTGCGCCGATTGTGGCTACGAGTGGCCGGTGGTGGCGGCAGCCAGCGCTGACGACGACGCTGGCGCGGTGGTGAAGGATTCCAACGGCACGGTGTTGAATGACGGCGATGCAGTGGTGCTGATCAAGGATTTGAAGGTCAAGGGCTCGTCCATCACGCTGAAGCAAGGCACCAAGGTGAAGAGCATCCGCCTGGTTGGCGGCGACCATGAAGTGGACTGCAAGATGGACGCAGGCAATTTTATGCTGAAGGCCTGCTTCCTAAAGAAAGTCTAAAAACCGCTCTAAAAGACTGCTTCCGCCGCCAGCCCCAGCTGCCTATTTCGTCAGCGCCATAAATAGCTGCGGCAAGCGTTCCGGCAGGCGCGCGATGTTGTCGATCACCGCGTAGTGGTTGCCGAAAATATCGGCGACGTATTCATCCGCATGCGGATCGAGGTTGATGCAGTAGGTATAAATGCCTTTTTGATCCAGTTCGCGCACGGCAATGCGCGCATCGTCGATCAGCATACGGGCGTCCTTTACATCCACGTCCGACGGCTCGCCGTCGGTGAGGATCAGCAGCAGCTTCTTGTCCGCCTGCTGATGGCCGAGGTAGTGCCCGGCGTGGCGCATCGCGGCGCCCATGCGCGTCGAGAACCCGGCCTCCATCGCTGCCAGCCGCGCTTTGACCTCGTCGTTCCAATGCTCGCCGTAGCCTTTGATGTGCAGGTAGCGGACTTCGTGGCGGGTGTTGGAATGGAAGCCGGCGATAGAGAATTTATCGCCCATCTGCTCGATGGCCCAGGCCAGCAGCGATACGGCTTCCTGGCTCAGTTGCAGCTTGCTTTGCGTGCAACCGCCCGGCACATCCGCCAGCGAGGCGGACAAATCCAGTAACAGCGACACGGCGACACTGCGGCCATCGTGCTTGTGGCTCATGTTGATGCGCGGATCGGGCGTGACGCCGCTTTTGAGGTCGATCAGCGAACGCACGGCAACATCGAGATCGAGCTCCGCGCCCTCTTCCTGATAGCGGATGCGTACCTTCTGCTGCGGTTTAAGCAGGTCGATCACGCGCTTCAGCTGCTTCGCCAGTGCCTGATGCCGCTCCAATAATCGATCGATCTCCGCCGCGTCACCCTTGGGATGCAAATGCTCGTAAATGCTCACCCAGTCCGGGCGGTAGAGCTGGGTCGCGTAATCCCACTCCGGGTAAAGCCGGGGCGGCAGTCGGGTGTCGGTGGCTTCTGCCGACTGCGCGCGTCGCGGCCGGGTTTCGTCCATTTCCTCATCGCCTTCTTCGATAAACCGCCACATCAGGCGGTTATCGTCGCGATAGTCGACTTCGGTATCGGCAAACCACACCTTGGCGCTCTGGTCACTCTGCGTGCGGGTTTCGGCAATATAGGCCAGGCCCAGTTGCGCCATATCGTTGGTGCCGGCCTCCCCAGCCATGACCTCATGGAAGCGCGCCACATGCCTGAGCACAACCGGGTCGGTGTAATCATGCGTGGAGTCGAGCAGCGCCCGCGACAGCATGGTCAGTCGATGGCGGATCGCCGACCAGCCTTGCGGACAAGCGCCCTCTTTGGGTATCGGGTGCAGCGCGAGCCATAACCGGCGTAGGCCGGGATACTGGCGGATCGCCAGGGCTTCGACGCGCGAATCCTCGAATACTTCAATCGCCATGCGCTGGAACGGGCTGAAGTTGTCGGCGATCAATGACGTTGTCCAGCTCTGGTGCGCATTGAGGTGAGCCAACAGCGCCCGATAGCGGTCGATACCGCACACGCCGTTCGGCATGTCGTCATACACATCCGGCAGATGGATGCCCAGCCCGTCGAGATAAGGCACGGGTTTACGCAACTGGTCGAATGCGAGCGAATACGGCACAAAATTGGCCTGTGTTCCCCACAGCCCGCGCAGATACAAATCCAGTTGGCGCTCGTGGTCGGCCAGCAGCGTGCCGTGGCGCTCGCGCTGCAAGACCGCACGGCTATCCGCAGATTGCAGCAGGAAATAATCGCATTGCCGGTCGGGATCGTTGGGATAAGCCTTGACGCCGTAATCGACCCAGTTGCGCAAGCCCCCCAAGGATAGCTGGCTCAGCAGAAATGGCACACTCTTGAGAAATTCGGGCAGGCAGGGACTGTTATACATCGAGTCGATGCCGTGCACTTTGGGCATGGTGCGCTCCATGGTCTGCCACACCAGTTGTAAATATTCATTGAATAGCGGCAGGCTTTCCAGCGCGCGGGCCGCCGCCCCCAGGCTTTGCAGAAATGGCGGCAGCGCCTTGGCGTTGGGAGTACGCGACAGTTTTTGCGTGAATTCGACGACAACCTGAATGACCTCTTCACCCAGTTGCGCGGCTACATCCGGCATTTCTTCCAGGAATGCCAGCACCGGCTCCTGCCCGCGCCCCATCCTGCACAGGCTGCGTGCGCCGGAAATGTAGGCCACGAGGCCTTCGGGCGTCAGCTTGCCGCGCGCATAGGCAACGCAATCGTCAAACACGTCCTGCACCTGGGCGAAGCCACAGTCCAGTGCTTTGCGTTCTTCCGGCGTCGCTGTCATGTCAGCGGGACCCATAGCGCAGGCGGCCTCGCCTGCAATTTACGGATGTAGGCGAGGCCGCCTGCACTACGATGTTTACCCGAAAATTGCATCGATGGCGTGATCCAGCGTGTCGCGAATATCCGCGTCGTCGGTAATCGGCCGCACCAGCGCCATGCGGCAGGCATCCACGGGGGCGATCCCCTGCCCGATCAGCGTCGCCGCATACACCAGCAGCCGGGTGGAAATGCCCTCGTCCAGCCCGTGCCCCTTGAGATTGCGGGCGGTAACGCCGATGCGCACCAGCCGGGCGGCCAGCGCGGCATCGATGCCGGTTTCCCGGACGACAATGGCGGCCTCGACCTCGGCCGAGGCGTAGTCGAATTCCATCGCAGTAAAGCGCTGCTTGGTGGACTGTTTGAGGTCCTTCATCAGGCTCTGGTAGCCGGGATTATAGGAAATCACCAGCTGGAAATCCGGATGCGCCGCCACCAGTTCGCCTTTCTTGTCCAGCGGCAAGGCGCGGCGGTAATCGGTCAGCGGATGGATCACCACGGTGGTATCCTGGCGCGCCTCGACGATTTCGTCCAGATAGCAAATCGCACCGTAGCGCGCCGCCAGCGTCAGCGGGCCGTCCAGCCAGCGCGTGCCACTGGCGTCCAGCAGATAGCGTCCCACCAGATCGGACGCCGTCATGTCCTCGTTGCAGGCCACGGTGATCAACGGCTTGCCCAGCTTCCATGCCATATGCTCGACAAAACGCGACTTGCCGCAGCCGGTCGGGCCTTTGAGCATGACCGGCAGGCGCGCGGCATAGGCCGCTGCGTACAGCGCGATTTCGTTACGTTGCGGCTGGTAGTAAGGCTCGTCGGTGATGCGGTATTGATTGATGTCGAACTGGATAGTCATCGTATTCTCGCTATAAAAAAGCCCCTGCCGGAGATGGGAGCAGGGGCTTTCCGGTTACCACGGATGCTGCACGGCTTAGCGGTGGGCGCCTAGTTTCTCGCGCCAGCCCGGATACAGCTTGTCAGCATCCCCCGGGAACGATTCGAATGCGCGGGCGAATTCCTTGTGTTCCTTGGCGAACTCGATCGGGTCGGCACCGGCTTTCCAGCACTCGTACGACTGGCGCAACGAAATCGCCCCGGCCGCCGGGCTATCGACATGGCCGTAGGCGCCGCCGCCGGAAGTATTGATGACGTTGCCGTGGCCGAGGTTTTCAAAGAAGCCCGGCAGGCGCAGCGCGTTCATGCCGCCGGAGATGATCGGGGTGGTGGGTTTCATGCCGTACCACTTCTGGAAGTAGATGGGTCCCTGGCATTCGTCGCGCTCGATCATGTAGGCGATGTTCTTGTCGGAGTGCTCGCCCTCCATCTTGCCGTAGCCCATGGTGCCGACGTGGATGCCGGACGCGCCCTGCAAGCGGCTCACCTTGGCCAGCACGAAAGCGGTATAGCCGCGCTTGGCGGATGGCGACGTCACGGCGCCGTGACCGGCGCGGTGGTAGTGCAGGTACTGGTTGGGGTACTGACGCCGCGCCGTGGTCACCATGCCGGGGCCGCCGACGTAGCCATCCACCAGGAACGCCACCTTGTCGGCATCCGGGCCGAAGGTTTCCAGGATGTAATCGGCACGGGCGCACATTTCATAGTGGTCGTCGGCGGTGATGTTGGCCGAGAACAGCTTGGCCTGGCCGGTTTCGTCCTGTGCGCGCTTCAGCGCATCGGCCACCAGCGGGATCACCTTCTTCATCGGGCAGAAGGTCTGATTGCCCTGCGGCTCATCGTTCTTGATGAAGTCACCGCCCAACCAGAATTGATAGGCAGCATGGGCAAACGGCTCCGGGCGCAGGCCCAGCTTGGGTTTGATGATGGTGCCGGCGATATAGCCGCCGTCCTTGATCGGACGGCCGAGGATGCGCCACATGTCGCTGATGTCCTTGGACGGGCCGTCGAACAACTGAATCGCGCGTTCCGGCACATAAAAGTCGATGATCTTGGCGTGCTCGATGTCGCCCATGCCCTGGTTGTTGCCGATGGCCAGCGTCAGGAAGGAGACGATCATCATGCGGCCGTCGGTGACATTGCGGTCGAACAGCTCCAGCGGATAGGCAATGCGCATGTCGTCCGTGGCTTCGTCGATGTAATAGACCAGCGCGTCCACACCCTTGGTGAACTCGTCGGTGGTGGAAACCTCGACGTTGGTGCCGGTGGAAGACTCGGCAGCGAAGTGCGCGGCGGCTTCCAGATAGCCATGGCCGGACTTCGGTTTCATCTTGTAAGCGACCAGGATATGCTTGCCACCCTTGATCAACTCGTCTTCCTTAAGGCCGAGATCGGAATAACGTCCGGACTGGTCCATTGCTGGCTCCTCAAAATATTTAAGAATTTGTCCACGTTGAGCGTGGTTTTAAGAGAACACTATACTTGCTAAACATCATAAGCAACAGTCAAAGTTTTTGATGATTATGATAATATTTATATTATGCTTCATATCACTCTGCGCCAACTTCATGTCTTTGAAGCGGTGAGCCGCCACCTTTCCTATTCGCGCGCCGCAGAAACCCTACATCTGTCGCAGCCCGCGGTATCGATGCAAATCAAGCAGCTGGAGGAGAGCGCCGGAGTGCCGCTGTTCGAACAGCTGGGCAAGAAAATCTACCTGACCGAGGTCGGCAAGGAATTCCAACAATACTGCCGCAATATCCTGCAACAGCTTACCGATGCGGAATCCATGCTCGCCGACTTCAAGGGCATGAGCGGAAAATTGAGCATCTGCGTCGCCAGCACCGCCAGCTATTTCACGCCGTATCTGCTTGCCGAGTTCTGCCGGCGCCATCCGCAAACACGGGTCAGCCTCAGCGTGACCAACCGGGAGATCGTGCTGCAGCGCCTGACCAACAACGAAATGGACATGGCGATCATGGGGCGCCCGCCGGAAAACCTCGACCTCGACGCCACGCCGTTCATGGACAACCGCCTGGCGATCATCGCGCCCACCAATCACCCGCTGGCGAACGAGCACGATATTCCGCTATCGCGCCTGGCCAAGGAAACCTTCCTAGTACGCGAACAGGGCTCGGGCACGCGCATCACGGTGGAACGCTTCTTTGCCGAGCGCGGCATCGCACTCACCACCGGCACCGAAATGAGCACCAACGAAGCCATCAAGCAGGCGGTTCAGGCCGGCATGGGCTTGGGTATCCTGTCGTTGCACACCGTCTTGCTGGAACTGGAAACCCGGCGCCTGACGGTGCTCGACGTGCAGAACTTTCCGATCCAGCGCCACTGGTATGTGGTGCACCGCAAGGGCAAACGCCTGTCGACGGTAGCGCAGACGTTCAAGGACTTTTTGCTGGAGGGTGTAGAACTACTCGGCGACCAGGTAAACGCCGAGCATGATAAGGAATATCCCGCAAATCTTTAACAGCGAGATGCTTTCATGCAGAAAAATGCCGGAAGCCATGGTCACCGTAACATACGAAAACGAAGTCGCCGGATGCGCCTTGCTCAACTCTACCCGGGCAATGATCGCAAGCCAGGTAAGAAAGGCCAGGATTAATGCCAGCACTCCCAGCCAGACAAACGGCTCCGTCGCGATCGCGGCGAGATAAGACCAGACGGCACGCATCGAATGCATGGGGAATTGCCCGTGCGAGGAAACGCCGATCTTGAGAAGAATCTGAGTGGCGGTGTCCCAGGCCAGCACCAGGGCAAACAATCCGAGAATCGGATAGTTGACGTGTTTCCAGCGCCAGAATTCCAGTTTCAGCAGTCTTCTGTAAATACTGAGCACGACCCTCATGCTATGCTGCACCGCTGCTGGATCATGACTTCGACCGGTAGCCGCGGCTCAGTTCCCAGCCGAGAAGTGCATACAAGATGCGTATGGAGTCCGTCACCGGCCGGAATTTTGAAGAACGGTTATTGTCGATATAAATGGTCGGGATGGGCAGCGTGACGATACGCCGCCGCTGCGACAGCGCCAGCAGCAGGACCTGGATTTCCGTTTCATAGCGACTGCCTTTCACCATGCGCACGACCTCTGCGGCAAATTCCCGGTTGAAGGCGCGTAAACCCGACTGGGTGTCGGTTGGGGCATGCGGATAAAGCCAGCGCAGCACTTTGCCGACTATCGTATTGCCCAGTCGGCTGCGCGCGGGCATCCGGTCCAACTGGCGTCCGCCGATGACCATTTCGGCACCGGATGTTACGGCTTGCGCCAAACGCGGAATCTCGGCCGGCGGATGCTGCCCGTCGCCGTCGAGAGTGACCAGCGCCTGGAAATCGAACCGGTTGAGCGCCTCGCAGAACCCCGCCACCAGGCCCACGCCTTTGCCCCGGTTTTCGGGAAACGCAATCACGCTGATCCGCTCCGGTATCAGGGCGGCAAGTTTTGTCAGGATGCCGGAAGTATGATCGGTAGAGCCGTCGTCGATCACGATCAGGTGATCGACAAAATGCACGGTGTGCCGAATGACCTGCTCGCAAAAATCCTCCACGTTATAGCACGGGATGATGCCGACCACATCGGCCACCTGTCTGGCCTCGACACTTCTCGCCGTCGCCGGACGCCAGCCGGCCGGATCGAAGAACCCCCAGCGGCGTTCGAGTTTCAGATACAGATTCTCGGCTCCAGCCAGAATATCCATGGGCATCGCCACTTCAACCATACCGTTGCCGACGCTGACATCGGCCTGGCCGAGCACTTTGCCGGCTGCATCGCAAATTGCGGCGCGGCTGTCAGCAACCAGCCTCAAGCGCAGCCGTATGCGGCGCTGAGGATGGTCGGCGACCAGAGACAAGGCCAGTTGACCAAACAACTGCGGCCAGCGTTGCGTACGGACACGGATATGCAGTGTCTGCGACTTTACCGAAACTTCCTGAATAGGATGCCGCGGCTGGAATGCTGCATTCGAAGGGACATGCAAAAATTTTTCCTGCGGCTGCGCATAACGTAAAAAACGCCGACGCCCCAAAGCCATTTGTGTGTCATGACATAGAATCGCCCGCCGCTTGCGATCCAGTTGCTGCGGAGAAAGGCTGACGCTGTACTCGGCAACATCGAAAATTCCAACGCCATGTATCAGATAAGAAAACAACTGCGGACGCACTTGTGTGGCAGGCAGCTGTGCCATGGCCTGATCGATCAGCACCGCAAGCGCATTATGATCAGGATGCGCATCCTGCAACGAAGGCACCACCAGCAAGGACGGTTGCCACCCCGCGATTTCGTCGCGCAGCGCAGCGATCACCTGTGCCGGGGCGCCGATAAGCAGACCGGTAATGCCTTGATCCGGCAGACCGAGAAAAACCGCCTGCTGCCGGGCGACTCCCAGCATCTCCAGCGCGGCAAGCGCCTCTTGTCGCCGGCGCTGCCCCCAGCGTGCCCGATCGGCCGCGGAGATGCGCCAGCATCGCTCCAGCAGACGCTGTGGCCAGGGGTTGTTGTCGCCGTCGGTAATAAAAACCACCCGCACCGCCGCGCCGGCGGCGACCGCTTGTTGCAGCAGGCCGCCCGCGCCCAGCGTTTCGTCGTCGGGATGCACCGCCAGCACCAGTAGCCGGTCTTGTCGGGTTACAGTCAGAGGAGTCGTCATATCGAGTGGCCCGCTACAAAAGGAGAGTATCCACGTTCAATCGCAGGCGCCCAAAGTACGGCCAGCCGACCATTGCCAGAGGTGGACGTGCGGAAAATGTGCTGTCCAATACCGAGTCGGCGCGGCCCCTGATAAGGAGTGCCATCCAGCCATCCGGCAACTGCACCGTTCTCGGCCATCATCATGTAGCTGGTAGGAATGTGGATATCGAAAAGAATATCGCCATTCGTTTGCACGTTCTGTGCGGTAAGCATCTGACCGGCCACCCGCAATTGCCCGACCGGCAGGAAGTTCCGGTTGAGGAAATCGCGTCCGCGGCTGGGGAAAAACATGCTATCCAGAGTAGCCACGGCAGTTTGTGTCCTGACAACATCCTCGGGAATGCTATCCTTGATCATGCCAAGTTCGATCCGTTTGCGGGTCACGCCCTCAAGCACATAATAAAAAGGGCGCGAGCGGAACACCGTTTCACCCTTCAGATCCATAATGGTTTCGCCGGGACGGGTAAGCTGCAGCACGTCAGCCAGCAGGCGATTTTCAGGAAGAGCATGTTGGTGCCAGGGCTTTTCCTTGACGACCAGAGTCACGATCTCCGCCATCGCCACGATCACCAATGTAAGCGAGGAACGCATTGCCAGGCTGGGTCTGGAAAGACGCAGTTCCAGCAGAAACCCGGTAGCAATAACAATCAGCAGCGGTACCAGCGGCAGAAAATCCTGGCGGGTAACAAGGGGCCAGAAGCCGCACAGCGCCAGCACGGCCAGGCCGTAAGTCAGGAAAATTACTAGGCGGCGCAGTCGCAAGTCCGCGTCTGGCGAAAAACGCTGAATCAGATAGGCGCCGCCGACGGTCAGCGGCAGCAATATCAGCGTGGACCACCCGGCGCAATCTTGCAGCCGCTTCCAGTGGCCGAGACCGGGAACAACATTGTGCTGGATCACCGCGTAATACATTTGCGACAGAGCGCCTTGAGTGAAAAAAAACAGGGTAAGCGCCGCCGGCACAACCACCATTCCAGCCAGCAACGGCAAGGCATTGCCAACATATTGCCTGACCGGCAGCCGCGCCGGCGCACGCTGCAGCGCGAGGGCGCCCAAGGTCGCCAGTCCCAGCGCCGTCAGCAGCAAACTGGTCTTCATCGAAATGCTCAGCGCCGTGCCCAGCAGGACACCGGCGACAAGCATTCGCGAAGCCCGCAAAGGCTTCTGCACCAGCACCGCAAGTGCCAGCAGCCAAGGGACAATCCACAGATCGTCGGCGCGAAACTCCAATGAGGTCAGAAAAAATCTCGGGTACAAGCCGGTGAAAATTGCCGCCCACATGCCCACCCGTCTGGAATATAGCTCGCGGCCGACCAGGTAAACCGCCCACAGCGCCGCAAAAAACAAGGGAATGGTGGCGATGCGCATCCATACCAGGATGTCGGGGCGCTCCCCAATCAGCCTATAGACAGGCGTGAACAGGATATGAAAAACGGGGGCATGATTGTCGAATATGTCCCGGTATTGCAACAAGCCGTTCGCCCACCCCCAGATGACATGCAGGTGCTGCGGCTCGTCGCTGTCCACGCGCCAGTTGCCCGCACACAGCACCCGCGACAGCGCCAGCAACGCGAAGAACAGATAAGGGGCAATAGGCAGGAGCTTCTTTTTCAGGTCGAAGTTCATTACGATTTATCGGCATTCAAAGCTCATCTCCGGGTAGGCATTCCGGAGCATCATGGCTTGCTACCGCTTCTGGAAATGACGTAGATGGTCGCAAGATAGAGCAGCAGCCTTACAAATGAATAACATTGTAGCATGGGCATCCCCAAAGCCCAGGAATGCTTCGGGGAAACGCCGTTGCCGCTGACGGCGGAAAAGGATCAGGTGTTGGCGATCAACGCGATACCGCCGAGAATCAATAGCACTCCGCTCCATCGACGCGGAGAAATGCGTTCATGCAGAAGATAGTGCGAAGCCAGGAGAATGGTGACATTGCTGATACTGCTCAAGGGGAAGGCAAAACTCAAGGCGACCCTGGAAATGAATACCAGCCAGCCGATCATCGCAGCAATCTGGAGCAGTATGCCGAGAATGATTTCCCGATTGCTCAACATATTCCCGGCAAAAACCAGCACGCTGCCGATCGTTCCGGAACGAGCGTTTGCTTTACGGCGACTGGCGCCCTTTTTGAACAATACCGACCCCAGTGCATTGCAAATCAGGGCCAGGATAATAATAAACAGAGTTTGACTGGAGAGCATCGGATAACCTGGCAATAACCGCCGGCCGATATTTCTCACCGGCCGGCGGAATTTTTATATCAGCTTGCGCGCGACGTCATAGGCGGACAGAAAATCCAGTTCGACGCTGGTTTCGGAATCCAGCATCATCTGGAACATCTTTTTCTGCAAATTGTACTTGCGGCTGCCGATGGCCAGCGCACCCAATCCCAACGCCCATTCCGCGCCTTTGATCGGCAATGCGTCCGACATCGCGTCCAACCCCTCGATACCGGAAGGCGGCACCGCATTGACGTCGGCGGCGATCAGCAGCCCCTTGGCATTCTTCAGCATCTCGGTAGAAATCACGCGCACCCCGGCGGAAGCGCAGCATAGCAGGATTTCCGCATCGGCGATGATGGCGGCTTTTTTGGCATCGCTGGTGCCGTCCACGCAACTTAAGGTTACATCGTACGTGGCCGAATATTTTTCCGCCAGTTGCGCAGTTTTCTCCACATTGGAATGGGCCACCAGCCGCACATCCGCCCCTTCCTTGGCGCACATGATGGAAGCGCAGCCGCCGACCGGGCCGGTGGCGCCGAACACCACGACGCGCTTGCCCTTCATGTTGGTCACCAGTTTGTCGCGGCAGATCGAAAACACATAGGCGGACAAGGCAGCCCCGGTGGTGAATGCACCCGAAGGATCGGCAAACAGCGACACCTGGAAGGGCGGGAACATGGTTTTCTTCGCCTTGCCCATCATTTCCATCGCCAGATCCATGTCGCGGCCGCCGATGAAAATGCCGGTGCGCCACACACCGCGCGGGCCGCGCGAGAAAATGGCGTCCTGCACCAGCGACGTGATTTCGTCCAGCGTGACGTTGTTATAGGTAAAAATGGAATCGTAACCGGCATCGGATGCCATATTGGCATCGAACGGGCTGAAATGCTTTTCTGTCGTCAGAAAATGCAGAATAAAAGGTTTTTCTCGTACTTGTTCAGCCATGGCACTACCTCCATTTGGTTTTTGTAAGAAGGGCGCCTGCCAATTTTTTGCTGAGGCGCCCGCCTGCCGGAAGGCAATAGTAATCCGGTTTGGTCCGTATCACTAGTTAAGGTGTGGCAAACCGCATGTCAAATACAGCCGCCGCAGCTCCCGCAGCGCCAGTCGTGAGCATTTACCGCTTGGTAGAACCAACGCAGATGCGCTTCATCGAAAGGAACATCGTGTTTGGCAAACAAGTCTGCCAGCCATTGGGCATTCTCGATAATCCAGTCGCTTTCCGGCAGTCCTTCCGCAAAATCCTCATCGTCGGGATAGATATAGCTGAATATGCCATAAGTTCCCATATCGTTGTCGCAGTGGGCAGCCTCCAGTGAAAGCAGCTGATCCCGATATCGAATCTCCCAATGGCCCAGGCACAGATTGTTGCCTTTGGCCGTCCATTTGGCGGAAAAAGGATTAGTCATAAAATTAAACGTTCATGGATTAAAATAAACCGTAAGAAGATTTATACCATACCAAGCGGCTGATTTTTAAGCGGATGCCTTTTGCCTTGACGCGCATCAAATTTTCTAATTGAATTCGCCCGGGTTTGGGCGTATAAAAGTAACCAAGAGTAGACGAACCGGATTGTTAACCACAGGGGGAGGCGCTTATCGAAACAGCGATGCGTATGAATCCGAAGTGAGTATCTTGCCGGCATCGACCCGGCTTATCGGTAGCCCATATACCGAATACGGCGCCGCGCAACACGGCGTGATTAGCGATGGATGCCTTGAATAATCGACATCCAAAATGAAACAAGCCGTTACGATTGTAACGGCTTGTTTTTATTGGTGGGTCGTGCGGGGATCGAACCCACGACAAACGGATTAAAAGTCCGCTGCTCTACCAGCTGAGCTAACGACCCGAAAAGAGGCGGAATTATCGCGGAAGTACCCCGTCCCTGTCAATTTGAAGCTCAGCGCATGCCCGGAAAGCGACCCTGCATGGCACGCATCATCTTGCCCATGCCGCCCTTCGAGATCATTTTCATCATCTTCTGAATTTCCTCGAACTGGTTGAGCAGGCGGTTGACCTCTTGCACCTGCACGCCGGAGCCGGCGGCGATACGGCGCTTGCGGCTGGCCTTGATGATGTCGGGCTTGGTGCGCTCCAGCGGCGTCATCGCATTGATGATGCCTTCGATACGGCGCATCGCCTTGTCGCCGGCCTCGCCATCCATCTTGCCGGCGGCTTGCGCCATCTGCGCCGGCAGCTTGTCCATCAGCGCGCCGACGCCGCCCATGTTGCGCATCTGCTGCATCTGCGCCTTGAAATCGTTGAGGTCGAAATTCTTGCCGGACTTGACCTTTTCCGCCAGCTTCTTCGCTTCGCCAAGATCGACGTTCTTCTGCGCCTGCTCGATCAACGACAGCACGTCGCCCATGCCGAGAATGCGCGAAGCCATGCGCTCGGGGTGAAAAGGCTCCAGCCCATCCACCTTCTCGCTGACGCCGACGAACTTGAGCGGCGCGCCGGTGACCTGTCGCACCGACAGTGCGGCACCGCCGCGGGCATCGCCGTCCAGCTTGGTGAGGATCACGCCCGTGAGCGGCAGCGTTGCGGCAAAAGAGCGAGCGGTATTGACCGCATCCTGGCCCTGCATGGCATCGACCACGAACAACGATTCGATCGGGTTGAGCACGCCGTGCAATTGCTTGATCTCGGCCATCATGGCCTCATCGATCGCCAGGCGCCCGGCGGTGTCGAAAATCAGCACATCGTGGAAATGGCGGCGCGCATGGTCGAGCGCGGCCAGCGCGATGTCCTGCGGTTTCTGCGAGGCATCGGACGGGAAGAAATCGGTATCCAGCTGCGCCGCCAGCGTTTTCAACTGCTCGATCGCGGCGGGGCGGTAGATGTCGGCGCTGACCAGCAATACCTTCTTTTTCTGCTCTTTCAGCAGGCGTGCCAGCTTGGCCGAACTGGTGGTCTTGCCCGAACCCTGCAAGCCTGACATGAGGATGACCGCCGGCGGCACCGCCGCCAGGTTGAGACCGGCGCTCTGGCCGCCCATCAGGCTGGTGAGTTCCTCGTGCACCACCTGCACCAGCGCCTGCCCCGGCGTCAGGCTTTGCAGCACTTCGCGGCCCTGGGCGCGCTCCTTGACGTGGGCAATGAAATCGCGCACCACCGGTAGGGCGACATCGGCTTCCAGCAGCGCCATGCGCACTTCGCGCAGCGCCTCCTGAATGTTGTCTTCGGTCAGGCGCGCCTGACCGCGTAAGTTCTTGACGACCTGCTGCAGGCGTCCGGTAAGATTTTCAAACATATTACATCCTTATGCAAAACGCCCGAGCGATGGGCAGGCAAGGCGCAAATTCAGGCTGAACCCGGAGTTTACATAAAAGTAAATGAGGATTTCAGACAGGATTTGCAACGCCGCATAACCGAGCGAAGCGTTTTGCATGCCTTTCATGCTGGTTGGATTCGCGCACTGGCGCGCTCATGCTATAGTTGGCTATCTTGCAATTTTAACCGAAGAATGCCTGATTTCCTGCTCTATCTGCTCGCCGCACTGATTTACATTACAGTCGCGGCTCTGTACTGGCGCCGCACCGAGCTTGCAACGCCCTGGTCCCAGCTTGCGGTAGCCTCTGCGCTGGCGATTCATGGCTGGCTGCTATATCGCTCCCTGTTTGTTGCCGAAGGCATGAATCTGGGGCTGACCAACGCACTGTCGGCGATATTCTGGCTGACCGCACTGATTTACTGGATCGCCAACCTGTTTCACGATCTGCATCGGCTACAGGCCTTCGTCTTGCCGCCCACGGCCTTGATCGTGGTGCTGCAGTATGCCTTCCCGGAAAGCCATCTGCTGACTTATGCCGCCGAGCCCTTGTTCCGCGCCCACCTCGCGATCGCCTTCGCCGCTTACAGCCTGTTCACCTTCGCTGCATTGCATGCGCTGCTGATGGCGGCGGCGGAGCGTGCGTTGCACCGCAAACCCTCGCTGCTGCGCCTGCCGGATTTTCCGCCGCTGATCGGCATGGAAAATCTGCTGTTCCAGATCATCATCGCCGGCTTTTCATTGCTCACGCTGACGCTGGTCAGCGGCGTGTTATTCTCCGAGCAGCTTTTTCACAAAGCGTTCGTGTTCAATCACAAGAACATCTTCACCATTATTTCCTGGCTGATTTTCGGGAGCCTCCTGGGTGGACGCTGGAAATACGGCTGGCGTGGCCGCACCGCGGTGCGCTGGACGCTGACCGGCTTCGGCATTCTGCTGCTGGCTTATCTGGGCAGCAAGTTCGTACTGGAAGTCCTCCTAGGCCGAACGTAAGCTGATCACCGGCCAGCCGTGCTTCTCGGCATACGCCCTCAGCTGCGGGTCCGGATCGACCGCCACCGGGTTTCCGACCATCTTCATCAGCGGCAAATCGTTGTGCGAATCGCTATAGAACCAGCTGCTGTCGAAATCCTGCAAACGCTGCCCGCGTGATTCCAGCCATTGCTTGAGGCGCGTGACCTTGCCTTCCTTGAAGCTGGGCACGCCGGCAACGCGGCCGGTAAACTGGCCGTCGATCTCTTCCGGCGTGGTACCGATGAGGTGTTCGACACCGAATTCCCTGGCAATCGGGCCGGTGACAAAGCTGTTGGTCGCGGTGACGATCACCATCAGGTCGCCGTTATCCCTATGCTTTTGTACCAGCTGGCGCGCCTTTGCCGTCATCATCGGCCGCACCCTGGTTTCCATATACCGCGCATGCCATGCATCGAGCTGGCTGCGGGGATGGGCGGATAACGGCTTCAACTGGAATTCCAGAAAGGCGTGGATATCCAGCGTGCCGGCCTTGTAATCTTCATAAAACTGCACGTTGCGCGCGAGGTGCAACTCGGGATCGAGTACGCCCTGGCTGATCAAAAACTGTCCCCACTCGAAATCGCTGTCGCCAGCCAGCAAGGTATTATCCAGATCGAACAGCGCTAATTGCAAAATGGTTCTCCGAACTTCAAAAAGGACGTAGTGTCGTAGAATTCAAGCTGACGTGCAAATATCGGACGCATGAACATCCCTGATTTATTGCTGCCTCAATCGCTGTTGTGGCCCGCCAACTTGGCAGCCGTGCTGCTGCTTGCCGCCTGCATTCGCCATGTGCCGAGGCAACGCCTGAAAGCTGGCCTGCTGCATCTGTGGCTGGTCAGTTGCGTCGCGCTGATGCTGGTATGGAGCATCAAGGCCGGCATCAAGCCGGGACTTGATTTCCACCTGCTGGGAGCCACGCTGCTGACGTTGATGTTCGGCCCCTGCCTTGCCATCGTCGCCCTGGCGGTGGTGCTGGTAGGCGTCACGCTGGCGGGGACCGCCGGCTGGATGAGCCTGGGGATCAATCTGCTGATCATGGCCGCGCTGCCGGTACTGTTCAGCTATGCCGTCTATAGCCAGGCGCATTACAAACTGCCGCGGCATGTGTTCGTCTATGTTTTTCTCGATGCGTTCTTTACCGCCGGGCTCGCGATCTGCCTCAGCGGCGTAACCGCCATCCTGGTGCTGGCCGGCAGCGGCGCTTATACGCTGCAATTTCTCGGCAGCAATTACCTGACCTATTTCATTCTGATGGGGTGGCCGGAAGCGTTGCTCACCGGTATGGCCGCGATGCTGATGGTCGTCTATCGGCCGCAATGGCTGGCTACCTTCAGCGACGAGCTTTATCTGCGCAACAAATAATCCCGGATCATCATTCCTGCGCCTTGAGCACCAGCACGCCACGCCTGCGGCCGGCATCGTCAGGCGGCGTCCATACCGAGCCAAACGCCCAGCGCGCCGGCGCGGCCACAAAACGGCAAAAAACCGCCCATAACGGAACGGTAGCGACCGCCAGCGCTGCTTGAGTTGCGGTTGATTAATTTTGATTTTCTTAAATAAGTACGGGCCACAATTGCGACCCGTATTCAACAGCCGAACCGTTCAAAACTAGACCTGCGGATGGGCACGCTCCAGCTTGGAATGCAGCTTGTTCAGCGCATTGATATAAGCCTTGGCGGAAGCGATGACGATATCCGTATCCGCGCCCTGGCCGTTGACGATGCGTCCGCCCTTGGACAGCCGCACGGTGACTTCACCCTGCGCGTCGGTGCCGGTAGTGATGTTGTTCACCGAGTACAGCAGCAACTCGGTGCCGCTTTCCACCATTGTTTCAATGGCCTTGAACGAAGCATCCACCGGGCCGCCACCGTCGGCTTCGGCGCGGCGCTCCTTGCCGTTTTCGAGGATGGCGACGGTGGCATGCGGCGTTTCGCCGGTTTGCGAGCACACCTGCAAATACACCAGCTTGTAGTGTTCCGGCGCCTCGCTGATGAATTCGTCGCTGACCAGCGCCTGCAAATCTTCGTCGAAAATATCGCGCTTTTTGTCAGCCAGTTCCTTGAAGCGGGCGAATGCGGCATTGAGCGTCTCTTCGCTCTCCAGCACGATGCCGAGTTCCTGCAAGCGTGTCCGGAAAGCATTACGCCCGGAAAGCTTGCCCAGGGTCAGCTTGTTGGCGCCCCAGCCCACGTCTTCCGCGCGCATGATTTCATAGGTTTCGCGGTGCTTGAGTACGCCATCCTGGTGAATGCCGGATTCGTGCGAGAAGGCATTAGCCCCGACGATGGCCTTGTTCGGCTGCACCGGGTAACCGGTGATGCTGGACACCAGCTTGGAGGTCGGCACGATCTGCGCGGTGTCGATGCGCGAGTCGCAGTTGAACACGTCGCGCCGCGTTTTCACCGCCATCACGATTTCTTCCAGGCTGGCGTTGCCGGCGCGTTCGCCCAGGCCGTTGATGGTGCATTCCACCTGGCGCGCGCCGTTCATCACCGCGGCGAGCGAGTTGGCCACCGCCATGCCGAGGTCGTTGTGGCAGTGCGTGGACCACACGACCTTGTTCGAGTTCGGCACGCGCTCGATCAACTGTTTGATGCGCTCGCCCCACAGGGCCGGAATGCTGTAGCCCACAGTATCAGGTACGTTGAGCGTCTTGGCCCCGGCCTGGATCACCGCGTCGAAAATGCGCACTAGGAAATCTATCTCGGAACGCACCGCGTCCTCGGCGGAAAACTCCACGTTGTCGGTATATTCCAGCGCCAATTTCACCGCCTTGACGGCATTCTCCACGACCTGATCCGGCGTCATGCGTAACTTCTTTTCCATATGGATGGGCGAAGTGGCAATGAAGGTATGGATGCGGCCGAACCTGGCCGGCTTGATGGCCTCGCCCGCGGCGCGCACATCGCGCTCGTTGGCACGTGCCAGCGAACATACCGTCGAATTCTTCACGGTCTGGGCAATGGCATGGATGGCATCCGCATCGCCCGGACTGGCGGCGGCGAACCCCGCCTCGATCACGTCCACGCCCAGCTTTTCGAGCTGCCGCGCGATGCGGATTTTCTCTTCCTTGGTCATGGCCGCGCCCGGGCTCTGCTCGCCATCGCGCAACGTGGTATCGAATATGATCAATTTATCCTGCATGGTAATGCTCCTCTATGCCTCGAAAGGCCATAAATTCATAACGCGCATGGTACGCGATTGTACCGTGCGAACCTTGAAACCTGATTGTTTGGGGGTAGAGTATTTAGCGCGCGACGCGCAGCAGCAGGCCTGCCAGCAGGAGGCCGAAATGCGGGAGGAACAACGTGATGTAGCGGTTGAAAAACATAGTGGGCGTGAATATAAAGGGTTTTCCAGGGGAGCGCAAGGAGAGGAAATGCCTAGATGTGATTTTGCAAGTATCTGACCCCGTTGGGCAAGTGGGCAAATGTTTAATGACTAGCCTATGTAGCAATAGTTTCGTGCGCTTTGGCACTGAGAACCAACCTACCAAGCAAGGCTTGCTAGTGGGTTTGCTTCTTCAGCGAATGATACCGAATGGAAAATAAGAGCCAGAATAGCTATTGCTGTGCGAAAGTATTTCATCAGATTTTCCCTTTTGTTATTAGGTAGGTCAGTAGCCCTAACCAAAACATGATTCCCACTTCCAATAGGCTTACTGGTAGAGTCTTTTAGGGACATGGGGGCTTCTTACTGAATGAAAAAAGCACTCATTGGTAAAAGACCATTACCATTGAACCAGTTTAGCAATCTGCTCGCAGCCTCGGAATGACAAATCATGCTGGCTTACCTTTTCGCCGCAGCCTTATACACCGCGTTGCGCTCACGCTTGCCAATCGCAACCACGATCACCACCAGCTCGTTATCGCGCACTTCATAAACCAACCGATACCCAACGCCCCTTAGCTTGATTTTGTAACGGTCTTGCTTCCCGGCTAATAACGAAGCCGGGACACGAGGTTGCGCCAATCGCTCTTGCAGCTTGCTCTTGAACTGCGCCCTGACCGTATTATCCAGCTTGTTCCATTCCTTGAGCGCTTCTTCCTTGAACTTGAGGCTATAGCTCATCCAAGGAAACCTTGATTTCAGCCTGATCCTTGCGGGCATCGGCAATTGCGTTCAGCTCGATGTCTTCCAGCTTGTCCATGAGCGCTTCATAAGCTTTGGCTGGGACGCAATAAAAAGCCGGTTCGTTACGGTTGAGGATGGCGACCGGGAAACCCTCGCCGGCAGCAACGGTACCCATCGGGTTTTTCTTCAGTTCGGAAACGCTGGCAGTGGTTTCTGCAAAAATGACATGGGCCATAAGTGTGTACCAGTAAATTTAATGGTGCTTATATTAGCACTCTTAAATGGTCTTTTCAATACTGGTTACCGTCTGACATCGAAAGCTTCACCGCCTCCAGCCTCGCCTCAAAAACCGCCCCCTTGATCGCCTCCGGCGTGAAATGCCCCACCGCGATCTTCCCCGCATCCACCGACTGCGCGGCGCGCAGCGCCTTGCGCAAATAATCCGCCTGCGGATAGGGCCGCGTCTCGAAGCCGGTGCGCCCACGAGAATCGCATTCGCAGGCCCGCAGAAACGCTTCGAACCGCTCCGGCTGGCGCATGGCGTCGGTATCCTGCAACAGCCGCATCACGGTATCCGGCCGCATTTCCTCCACCCGGTGCACCTTGCCGTGGAATCTGGCGACGATCAGCGCCAGGTCGCGGCAGTCGTTGGGCACCTTGATACGCTTGCACAGCGCCTTGACCAGATTGACGCTGCGCTCCTCGTGGCCGATATGGCGCGGCAGAATATCCTTGGGCGTAGTGCCTTTTCCCAGGTCATGGGTCAGCGCGGCGAAGCGCACCGGCAGCGAGTATTTTTGCGCGGCGGAATAATCGACCACCAGCATGACATGCACGCCGGTATCGACCTCCGGGTGATGATGCGGCGGCTGCGGCACGCCGAACAGCCGCTCGACTTCGGGCAGGATTTTCGCCAGTGCGCCGCATTCGCGCAGCGCCAGGAACATGCGCGAAGGGGCGGCTTCCATCAGGCCTTTGGAGAGTTCCTGCCACACCCGCTCCGGCACCAGCGAGTCGATTTCGCCGTTTGCCACCATCTCGCGCATCAACACCACGGTCTCCAGTGCGATCTGGAACTTCTGGAAGCGGGCGCAGAATCGCGCCACGCGCAGGATGCGCACCGGATCCTCGACGAAAGCCGGGCTAACGTGGCGCAGCACGCCGGCCTTGATGTCGGCGGCGCCATGATAGGGATCGATCAGGTTGCCGGATATGTCGCGCGCGATGGCATTGATGGTAAGGTCGCGCCGCGCCAGGTCCTGCTCCAGCGTGACTTCCGGCGCGGCGTATACCTGAAAGCCTTTGTAGCCGCGGGAGGTCTTGCGTTCGGTGCGGGCCAGCGCGTGCTCCTCATGGGTTTGCGGATGCAGGAACACCGGAAAATCCTTGCCCACCGGCCGATACCCCTGCGCCACCATCTGCTCCGGCGTGGCGCCCACCACGACGTAATCCCTATCCTTCACCGGCAGGCCGAGCAGTTCATCGCGCACCGCGCCGCCGACGCAGTAGATCTGCATCAGCGGCGCGCTCCCGAACGGAAATGCAAATAGCCGGCGCGCGGGGTGATGCCGGAAAGATAGTCCGGCGCGATAGCTTCCAGCGGCGTCGGAGTGATGCCGAAGATTGCGGGAAAGGCGCAATGGCATACGCTGTCGACCTGCATCGAGCGCAGGTTATCGCGCGTCAACAGCTTGATCGGCGACAGTTCCATGATCCATGCCTGCAAATGGGACAGTCGCGGGTTTAAGCCCACAATACGGGGCTCGGCGCCGACGCAGCGTGCGGCATAGGCCACCAGTTCGCGCAGCGTATACACCTGGGGGCCGCATAGGTCATAGCTTTGCCCGGCGGTTTGCGGCTCACCGACGCTGTGCGCAATGGCCACGGCAAGGTCTTCCACCCACACCGGTTGAAAACGCGCATCAGGCGAGGCCAGCAGCATGACCGGCATCAGGCGCGCCAGCCTGGCGAACAGGGAAAGAAAACTGTCGCCCTGGCCGAACACCACCGACGGGCGAAAGATCGTCCAGTTCAGCCCCGACTGTCTGACCGCAGCTTCGCCTTCGCCCTTGGAGCGCAGGTAGGCGCTGGGGCCGGCGACATCCGCATTCAGCGCGCTGACGTGCAACAGCCTGTTTACGCCGACCTCCCGGCAGACCTGCGCCAGCCGCCGCGGAAACTCGACATGAATTGCCGCAAAGGTGGCGCCGTGGCCTTCATGCAGTATCCCCAGCAGATTGATGGCAGCGTCCATGCCCATGAGGTTTCTCAGCAAATCCGCGTCATCCATGACGTCGCATTCCACCACCTGCACGTTAGGCAGCAGAATGAGGTGCTTGGCCGACTCGCGGCGGCGCGTCAGCACCCTGACCTGGATGCCGGCAGCATCCAGCAAATGTACGACATGGCTGCCGATGAAGCCGGCGCCGCCCAGAACACAGACATTATTGATATGCATGGCGATTTCCCCAAGCGCAGCGTTCCGATAAACCATCTCGGCGTTCCGATAAGCCACTATAGTTTATCGGGATAGCCTTGCGCTTGCCAGGAAGCTGTAGAACCTTTTCCAGGTGGAAAATTCGACTATGGCTCGGCGTCTTCCGCGGCCAGCTTTTCGCCGCCGCCGGTGCCCGCTACTTGCCCGATACGCTGCTTCAACGTTAGCAACCGCAGGCCCAGCCGGTGCGCGTAAAAATGCGCGTTGCTCATCACCTTTTGCACATAGTCCCGGGTTTCGGTAAACGGGATGGTTTCAGCGTAGATCGCGCCTTCCATCGGCTTTTCGCCCGCCCAGCGCTTGGGGCGGCTGGGACCGGCATTATAGGCGGCGGTCGCCATCAGCACCTGGCCGTTCATCACGTCCAGCATGTGGCGCAGGTAATAGGTGCCCAACTGGACATTGGTTTCTGCCCGATGGATCAATCCCGGGTGATAGTCGCTCAAGCCGATGCGCTTGGCTATCCATCGGGCGGTCGCCGGCATCACCTGCATCAGTCCGGATGCGCCCACCCCGGAGCGGGCGAAACTGACGAAACGGCTTTCCTGGCGGATCAGCCCGTAAACCCAGGCTTCGTCGAGCTGGTTATCACGCACGTAGCTATCCATCATGTCACGGTAGGGCGTGGGGTAGCGCAGCGCGAGGTCGTGGGTGAGCGCGGTTTTGTCGGCGGTGTTGATGGCGACGTCGTACCATTCCTGGCGGAAAGCCAGTTCAGCGGCTGCGAGCAGTTGCTTGTCGTCGAAATCGCGGGTCGCCAGCAGCCACTCGGCCTTGGCTTCCCAGCGCAGGTCCAGCTGCAGCAGCTCGAGCGCGCGCTGGATGCCCGGCAAGCGCTGTATCGCCGCCACTTCGGCATCGCTTGCCCGATACGTCGGCGGCGGCGCGCCCACTACATCGCCCAGCTCTTCTTCTGCCAATATGCCGTAAAAACTGTGCTCTTTCGACAGTGGGATAAACAGCGCATTGGCGGCCGCGATATTATTGTTTTCCTTGAGCGCACGCGCTTTCCAATAGCGCCAGGCCGCATCGTTCTGCTCATCCTGCGGCATGTCCGCGATCACGGCCAGCAGCGTATCCCAGTCTTTCACGCGCAACGCGGCCCGCGCTTTCCAGGCCAATTGCTCCGCATCCAGCACGGCGTTTTCTGCCCTGCCGTATAGCTCCAGCGCTTGCGGGTCATGCCGCCGCGCGGCCTGATAGGCGAGCCGCCCCCAGGCATAGGCCTGATTCTCCTGGCTGAAACCATCGCGCATCTTGTTCCAGAACTCCAGCGCCAACGCCGGTTGGTTGCGTGCCACGCGCTCCAGCGCGTACAACGAGAGCTCGCGCCCCAGCCGCGTTTTGCTCGACAGCATGCCTTTCTCCAGCATGCGCTGCGGGTTGTCGTAAACACGATCGTACAATTTCAGCTGCGCGGCATCGGGCGGAACTGCGAGATAGCGGGATATCGCCCTGGCGACCGAGATACGATTGGCTTGCAGGGCCATGCGCATGCGCACCCACACATCGGCGTCGGCAATAACGCCGTTGTCCTGCATCGCGCTGAACAATTTATCGCAATTGGCGGGCTGGTCCGCTGCCACCCGCCACAACGCCTTGGCGTTTTCCAGCGCATCGGCTTCACCTTGCGCAAAACGTCCCAGCGCCGCATAGCAGGAGACCGCGGCATCGTCTTTTTCAAGCTTTGGGAATTCGGCAAAAAATAACGACCAGGCTTGCTGCCTACCCAGCACTTTGAGCCATTCGGTACGCACCCGTGCGGCGAACGGGTAGTCAGCGTAGCGCGCCAGGAATTCCTGGACTTCGGCAGGATCGGCTTTTTCCAACCGCAACAGCATGCGCCAGTAGTCGAGATAGGGCGCCAGAATGTAGCCCTGCACTTGCAGGCGCTCGGCGTAGATCGTCAGGCTTCTCTCGTCGCGGCTCTTGTAGGCGGCACGGGCGGCATTGAAGGTATCCTGCTCGACGCTGGCGCTGGCAGGTACGCTGACAACAAGGCCCAGTATCCCTATAAGCGGGACGGTGACACAGCGTCTGACAAGGATTTCAAGCATCGTTACAGCATACTCCGGGGTGCAGCGCTTTCCAATCGGCAACCACGATCACAGCAAAATGAATCGGCCCACCATGAAAACCGCCGCCACAACAAGGCCGAGCACCACCCCGAACTTGAACAATTGCCAGGCAAATACCAGCCAGCGGCGATCGCCGGTAATGAAATAGACGCCCACGCCGACCAGGATAGAAATGACGCCGAGGCCGAGCAGCAGACGCATCAGGAGCATGCATGCTCCCGCAGGGAAAAGTTAAGCCGTTTGCGCGAGAAGTTGCACGAATCCACGCGGCGCCTCCTCGGAACGCTCGAAACTGGCGTACTCCCAGGCAGAACTGTCCACCAGCAACGTGCGCAGCAGGCGGTTATTGAGCGCGTGACCGGATTTGTAGGCGGTAAACGCACCGATCAGCGGGTGGCCGAGCATGTACAGGTCACCGATCGCATCCAGCGCCTTGTGGCGTACGAACTCGTCCTCGTAGCGCAGGCCGTCGGAATTGAGGATGCGGTATTCGTCCAGCACCACCGCGTTGTCCAAGCTGCCACCGCGCGCCAGGCCCATTGCGCGCAGGGCTTCCACTTCGCGCATGAACCCAAAAGTCCTGGCCCGGCTGATTTCCTTGATATAGGAATTATCGGCAAAGTCGATGTTGACCGACTGCTGCCCATGCTCGAACACCGGGTGCGCGAAGTCGATGGTGAACTGCATCCTGAAACCGTTATACGGCTCGAAGCGCACCCACTTGTCGCCGTCATGCACTTCCACCGGCTTCCTGATGCGGATGAATTTCTTCAGTGCATTCTGCTCGACGATGCCAGCGGATTGCAGCAGGAAGACGAAAGGGCCGGCGCTGCCGTCCATGATGGGCAGCTCGGATGCCGAGATATCGACATAGGCATTGTCTATGCCTAAGCCGGCGAAGGCGGACATCAGGTGCTCCACCGTACCCACCCGCACGCCACCCATATCCAGCGTGGAGGACAGCCGGGTATCGTTGACATGGTGCGGCGCAGCCTTGATTTCCACCGGGCTGGGCAGATCCACCCGGCGGAACACGATGCCGGTATCAGGCGCGGCCGGACGCAAGGTCAGGTAGACCTTGTCCCCGGTATGCAAGCCGACGCCGGTAGCGCGGATAATGTTTTTAAGACTACGCTGCCTGAGCACGTAACTGGCCTTCTAGATAATCCTCTGAATCATAGCATAATTCCCCGTCTCTCCGGCAAGCCGCATGCCAACAGGCGTGCGGTTTTACGTCAATCGTCAAGCAGGAAGCTTTTTGAAAAATGTAGCGAGCGCAGTCAAAAATGACAAACGCCGTCATTTTTCATTCGGCTTCCTAGTCGGCCTGCTTGCGCAGGAAAGCTGGGATATCCGTCTCGTCTATACCGGAACCACGCATCATGTCGGCCTGCGCGCGGCGATTGCTGACCATCACCGCCGGCGTCACTTCGCCCGCCGCGCTGTCGCCGCCGAACACGATAGGCTCATCGTGCGTACCGGTACGGCCCACGGCATTTGCCCAGCCGTTGTTGACCGCCAGCGTCGGACGTGCCTTCTGCGAAGCCGAACTGTTGAGGCCGGTGGCTACCAGCGTGATGCGCAAATCGTCGCCCAGCGCATTGTCGAACACGTTGCCGAAATACACCGAAGCATCGTCCGCGGTGAACTCCTTGATGGTATTCATCACTTCATAGAATTCGTCCATCATGAAGCTGTCTTCGCTGGCCGAGATATTGACCAGAACGCCGCGCGCGCCCTTGAGGTTGACGTTCTCCAGGAACGGGCTGTTGACTGCCTGCTCCGCGGCGATGCGGGCGCGGTTTTCGCCGCTGGCAACCGCCGAGCCCATCATCGCCATGCCATTCTCGCCCATCACGGTGCGCACGTCGGCAAAGTCGACGTTGACCTGGCCGTAACCATTGATGATCTCGGCGATGCCGGACACCGCGCTGTGCAGCACGCCGTTGGCGGCGCGATAGGCTTCCTTCAGCGTCACGCGGCCGCCCAGCACCTGCATCAGGCGCTCGTTCGGGACAATCAGCAGCGAATCGACATGCTTGGTCAGCATCGCGATGCCGTCGTCGGCCAGCAATTTGCGGTTGTTCTCGAAGGAGAACGGCTTGGTGACCACCGCCACGGTCAGAATGCCGAGTTCCTTGGCCACTTCCGCCACCACCGGCGCGGCGCCGGTGCCGGTGCCGCCGCCCATGCCGGCAGCGATGAACAGCATGTCTGCGCCCTCGATGATTTCGGCGATGCGGTCGCGGTCCTCCAGCGCCGCCTCGCGCCCCACGTCCGGCTTGCCGCCCGCGCCCAGGCCGCGCGTGAGCCCCGCGCCGAGCTGCAGCTGCAGCTCGGAACGGCTGCGTTTGAGCGCGCCCATATCGGTATTGGCGCTGATGAACTCCACGCCGGACACGCCCATATCGATCATGTGCTCGACCGCGTTGCCGCCGCAGCCGCCCACGCCCATGACCTTGATCACCGCCTTGTCGGCCGGCCTATCCACGATTTCAAAATCGAATGACATCTTAATTCCTCCTCTTAATCTGCCCAAATAAAACAAAAACCCGTTTTGCCGCTAAAAACCGACTTCTTTAAAATTGCCCTGACAACGCGCCGCATCGCGGCTCGTTGCGGCGTAGACTCCCCTGTGAAACAGGTTATGTCGTAGCCAAACCACCGCCAAAAAACTAAAAGTTTCCCTGAAACCACCGCTTCATCTTTTCCCACACCCGCTCGAATGAATTCGTTTCCATCTGCACCTGCAAATGGCGCTCAAGCTGCTGCTTGCCCATCAACACCAACCCGACGCCGGTCGAGAAGCGCGGATTACTGACCACTTCCGTCAATCCGCCCACCTTGCCCGGCAAGCCAAGCCTGACCGGCATGTGCAGGATTTCCTCGCCCAGTTCCACCATGCCGCGCATGCTGCTGCTGCCGCCGGTGATGACGACGCCGGATGCGATCATTTCTTCAAATCCGCTGCGGCGCAGCTCGGCCTGTACCATGGTGTAGATTTCCTCGACGCGCGCCTCGATTACCTCCACCAAGGTCTGATGCGACAGCTGGCGCGGCTCGCGCCCATCGACGCCCGGCACTTCGACGATTTCGCGCGGATCGGCCAATTGTTGCAATGCGCAGCCGTGGGCGATCTTGATTTCCTCCGCGTACTGCGTCGGCGTGCGGAACGCCACCGCGATGTCGTTGGTGATCTGGTCGCCGGCGATCGAAATCACGCCGGTATGGCGGATCGCGCCCTGCTTGAACACAGCTATATCAGTAGTGCCGCCGCCGATGTCCACCAGGCATACGCCCAACTCTTTCTCGTCCTCGGTCAGCACCGCCATGCTGGACGCCAGCGGCTGCAGCACCAGGTCGTTGACCTCCAGGCCGCAGCGCTTGACGCATTTGACGATGTTCTGCGCCGCCGCCACCGCGCCGGTGACAATGTGCACCTTCACCTCCAGTTTCATGCCACTCATGCCCAGCGGCTCGCGCACGTCCTCCTGGCCGTCGATGATGAATTCCTGGGTGAGGATGTGCAGGATCTGCTGATCGTTGGGCAGGCTCACCGCCTGCGCCATCTCGATCACGCGGTCGACGTCCATCTGAATCACTTCGCCGTCCTTGATCTTCACCACGCCGTGCGAGTTGATGCTTTTGATATGGCTGCCGGCAATGCCGGTATACACCGAAGCGATCTTGCAGTCGGCCATCAGTTCGGCCTCCTCCAGCGCGCGCTGGATCGAGGCCACGGTGGAGTCGATGTTGACCACCACGCCGCGTTTGAGGCCGCGCGACGGATGCTGGCCCAGGCCGATGATCTTGATGTCGCCCTCCGGCTGCATCTCGCCGACGATGGCGACGATTTTCGATGTGCCGATATCCAGACCGACGATGAGACTTTTCTGTTCTCTGCCCTTCATTACCCTCTCCAATCAGGACACCTTCCTGGCGTCCGTCACCTGCATTTGCGGCCTGCGCACCGCGAAACCGTTGGGATAGCGCAGATCGGCATAGCGCACCTGCACGTTGAGCATTCCCAGCGTATGGTCATACGCCTCCACGAACTTTTGCAGTCGGCTTTCCACCTGCTCCCGGCCCAGCTCGACCACCATGCCGCTATTGGTGCCGATCTGCCATGCGCGCCGCGGCGAAAGCGCCAGCTGGGTTACTTTCAATCCGGTGGGCTGCAGCAGCCGGCCGTACAGCTGGTAGTGCTCCGCCACTTCCCTGACGCCGTCGCCGGGGCCATAGAACACCGGCAAATCCTTGTCCGATGCCGCATGGAACAGCTCGCCGTAGGTATTCACCAGCGCGATGTTGCCCCAGCGCGCCAGTTCCCTGTGCTCCTCGATCTGCACCTCCAGCCTGTCCGGCCAGCGCCGGCGGACGCTGACGTTGCGCACCCAGGGCAGCTTCTGGAAAGCGTCGCGCGTCTTCACCAGATCCAGCGTGAAGAAGTTGCCCTGCAAATGCCGATCGACGATCAGCTTCAGCTGCTCGCGCGTGACATGGGAGAGCTCGCCGCCCACCTTCACCTCGCGCAGCGGAAAGATCGGCAGATGGATCACCACGAACAACACGCCGTACAGCAGCAGCACCGCTGCCAGCGAGTACAGCAGGTTGGCGATCCACAACATCGCGGCGGGTTTATCCCACATGCGCGAGCTCCAGTATGCGCAGCACCAGCTGGTCAAAGTCGATGCCGGCGGCGCGCGCGCCCATCGGCACCAGGCTGTGGTCGGTCATGCCGGGCGACATGTTGGCCTCGAGGAAATAATGCTTCCCGGCTTCGTCCATCAGAAAATCCACCCGCCCCCAGCCCCGGCCGCCCAATACGCGGAAGGCCTGCAATGCCTGGTCACGGATGCGCGCCTCCACCTCGGGGGCCAAGCCGCACGGGCACAGGTACTGGGTATCGTCGCGCAGGTATTTGGCATCAAAGTCGTAGAACTCGTTGGCCGGCACGATGCGGATCACCGGCAGCGCCTGATCGCCCAGGATGCCTACGGTATATTCGCCGCCGCCGATAAAGCTTTCGGCGATCACCAGCGCATCGTACTTGGTGGCTTCGTAAAAAGCCGCGCGCAGCCCGCCCGCCGCCTTCACCTTGCTGATGCCGATGCTGGAGCCCTCGTTGGCCGGCTTGACGAACAACGGCAGGCCGAGACGGGCTTCGATCGCGGCAAAGTCGCTGGCACCATCCACCAGCTCGAACGCCGGGGTTGCAATGCCGGCCGCCTGCCACACCAGCTTGGTGCGCCATTTATCCATGCCCATCGCAGAGGCCATGACACCGCTGCCGGTGTAGGGAATGCCCATCAGCTCCAGCGCGCCCTGAATAGTGCCGTCTTCGCCATAGCGCCCATGCAGCGCGATGAACGCACGATCGAAACCTTCCAGTTCATGCAGCGGCCGTGCGGCCGGGTCAAAGGCATAGGCATCCACGCCGCCGCGCTTCAGCGCCGCCAGCACCGCATTGCCGCTGTTGAGCGACACCTCGCGCTCCGCCGAACGGCCGCCCAACAGCACCGCGACTTTTCCGAAATTGCTGCTCACAGCGTCTCTCCAATAATCCGCACTTCGCGCTGCAACTCCACGCCCCGCTCGCGCAGCACCGTGTCCCGTACATGGGAAATCAGCCGTTCGATATCCGCCGCAGTGGCTTCGCCGGTATTGACGATGAAATTGGCGTGTTTTTCCGACACCTGGGCACCGCCGATGCGAACGCCTTTCAGCTTGCAGTTTTCGATCAGTCGCGCGGCAAAGCCGCCTTCCGGGTTGCGGAATACCGAGCCGGCATTGGGCATGTTGAGCGGCTGGGTTTCCAGGCGTTTCGCCAGCAGTTTCTTGATCTTCTGCTCCGCCTCGCCGGCTTCGCCCACAGGCAGGTCGAACCACGCGGCGACGAACCATTCTTCGCCCGGCAGGCCGACATGGCGGTAGCCGATTTCCAGGTCGACCTGGCTGCGTTCATGCACGGTGCCGTGGCGGTCCATCGTCAGCGCCTTGTGCACCACGTCCCAGGTCTCAGAGCCGTGGCAGCCGGCATTCATCGCCAGTGCGCCGCCGACGGTGCCGGGAATGCCGGCCAGGAACTCCGCGCCGTGCAGATGCTGGCGCGCAGCGAAGCGGGCCAGCTTGGCGCAGGTGACGCCGGCCTCGGCATAAACCCGGCCCTGGTCCATTTTCAATGCGTCCAGCGCACCGCCATGCAGCAGCACCACCGTACCGCGCACGCCGCCATCGCGCACCAGCAGGTTGGAACCTAAGCCCACGAAATGCACCGGCTCGCCGTGCGGCAACTGTTTCAAAAACGCCGACAGGTCTTCCCAGCCTCCCGGCATATACAGGCAGTCAGCCTTGCCGCCGACGCGCCAACTGGTATGGCGGCTCATCGGCTCGTCCAGCAGCAGCGTGCCACGGGTTGCCTGGCGCTGCGCCATCATGCCGCCCCTCCCGCCAGTTCCCTAGTTTTGGCCGCAACCTGGCCGATCGAACCAGCGCCCATCACGATCACCACGTCATCGCCTTGCGCCATATCCAGAATCGCCTGCGGCAGGTCGAGCGGGCTTTCGACGAACACCGGCTCCACCTTGCCGGCGACGCGGATCGCGCGCACCAGGCTGCGTCCGTCGGCGGCGACGATGGGCGCTTCGCCGGCCGGATAGATTTCGGTCAGCAGCACCGCATCGGCGCCCGATAGCACCTTGACGAAATCCTCGAAGCAATCCCGCGTTCTGGTATAGCGGTGCGGCTGGAACGCCAGCACCAGCCTTCTATCGAGGAAAGCGCCGCGCGCGGCATTGATCACCGCCTGCATTTCCGCCGGGTGGTGGCCGTAATCGTCGATCAGCGTGAATTGGCCGCCGCTAACCGCGGCCACCTCGCCGTAACTCTGGAAGCGGCGGCCTACGCCCTCGAATTTGGCCAGCGCGCGCACGATGGCGTCGTCCGCGACGTTGAGTTCGCTCGCCACCGCGATCGCCGCCAGCGCATTGAGCACGTTGTGCGTGCCGGTGAGGTTGAGCACGACGTCGAATTCCGTGGTGACGCCGTTGATGCGCTGCACCGTGAACAGCATGCGCGCGCCGTCGGCGCGCACGTTGACGGCGCGGATGCGGGCATCCTCGGAAAACCCGTAAGGCATCACCGGCTTGCCGATGCGCGGAATGATCTCGCGCACGTTGGCATCATCTACGCACAGCACCGCCATGCCGTAGAACGGCAGCCGCTGCAGAAACTCGACGAAAGCGCTCTTCAGCCGGCCGAAGTCGTGGCCGTAGGTGTCCATGTGATCGGCGTCGATGTTGGTGACGATGGAGATCACCGGCGACAGATGCAGGAAGGAGGCGTCGGACTCGTCCGCCTCGGCCACGATGAATTCGCCGCTACCCAGCCAGGCATGGCTGCCCGCGGCCAGCAGCTTGCCGCCGATGACGAAGGTCGGATCCATGCCGGCCTCCGCCAGAATGCTGGCGACCAGACTGGTGGTGGTGGTTTTGCCGTGCGTTCCTGCCACCGCGATGCCCTGGCGGAAGCGCATCAGTTCCGCCAGCATCATCGCGCGCGGGATCACCGGGATATTCTTCGCGCGTGCCGCAGCGACTTCCGGGTTGGCCTCGTTGACCGCCGTCGACACCACTACCACGTCGGCATCGACCAGGTTGTCCGCAGCGTGCCCCTGGTGCACCTTGATGCCCAGGCTCTGCAGTCGCTGCGTGGTGGCATTATCCGCCAGATCGGAGCCGCTGACCGAGAAGCCCAAGTTCAGCAGCACCTCGGCGATGCCGCTCATGCCGGCGCCGCCGATGCCGACGAAATGGATGTTTTTGACTTTATGCCGCATGGGCCAATTCCTCGCAGATACCCGCCACTTGTTCGGTCGCGCGGGGCTTGCCGAGCGCGCGCGCCTTGACGGCCATCTCCAGCAGCTTGTCCCTGGTGATATTGCCCAAGAGGTGCGCCAGCTGCTGCGGACTCAGGCCGCGCTGCTGGATCAGGATGGCCGCGCCGTTGTCGGCGAGATAGCGCGCATTGCCGGTCTGATGGTCGTCCACCGCGTGCGGAAACGGCACCAGCACGCTGGGCACGCCTGCCGCCGCCAGTTCGGCGACGGTCAACGCCCCCGCGCGACATATCGCCAGGTCGCACCAGGCGTACATGTCTGCCATGTCCTGGATGAAGGTGCGCGTTTCGGCCTCGACGCCGGCCTGTTGATAGTTATGCATCAGGGTGTCGAGATGTTTGACGCCGGCCTGGTGGATCACTCGCGGCCGCAGTTTTTGCGGCAGCAACGCCAGCGCCTGCGGCACGATGTCGTTCAATGCCTGGGCGCCCAGGCTGCCGCCAACCACCAACAGGCGCAGCGGCCCGCTACGCCCGGCGAAGCGCTGTTGCGGCGCCTCGATCGCGGCGATATCCGCCCGCACCGGATTGCCGACCAGTTCGGCGCGCGCGCCGAACGCAGCGGGAAAGGCCGCCAGCACCCTGTCGGCGAATTTGGACAAAGCGCGGTTGGTCAGCCCGACGACGGAATTCTGCTCATGGATCACCAGCGGACGGCGCGTGAGCCTGGCCATCAACCCGCCCGGAAACGCAGCGAAGCCACCCATGCCCAGCACCACGTCGGGTTGGTGTGCCCTGAGCGCCGCCAGGCTCTGCCTGCATGCCAGTGCCAGCTTCAGCGGCAGCGCCAGCCAGCGTAGCCAGCCGTTGCCGCGCACGCCGCGCATCCGGATCGTCGCCACGGCATAGCCTTTGTCCGCGATCAACCGGTTTTCCATGCCGCCCTCGGTCGCCAGCCAGACGATATTCCAGCCCTTCTGCCGCAGCGCATCCGCCACCGCCATCGCCGGATAGACGTGGCCGCCGGTGCCGCCCGCCATGACCATCAAAGTGCTCATGCGGGCATTCCCTCAATAAGAGGATTCTGGCTATGGCCGTCCCTTCGGGACTTAACTTGCTGGCGCAAGTTAGCCTGCACCGAAACCGCCGACATATCGTTCCTGGCAAAGTGCGGTTGCAACATGACTGCTCTCATGCCGGCATCCCCTTGGCGAGTCGGCGGTTTTCCCAATCAATCCGCATCAGTACCGCCAGCGCAACGCAGTTGGCGACGATGCCGCTGCCGCCGAACGACAGCAGCGGCAGGGTGAGACCTTTGGTCGGCAGGATGCCCATGTTGACGCCCATGTTGATGGTCGCCTGCACCCCCAGCCACACGCCTATGCCCTGCGCCAGCAGCGCGGAGAAGTGCCGTTCGTTGAGGATGGCCTCCTTGGCGATGCCGAACGCGCGCATCACGATCCAGGCGAACAGCATCACCACCGCCAGCACGCCGACGAAACCCAGCTCTTCGGCGATCACCGCCAGCAGGAAGTCGGTATGCGCTTCCGGCAGGTAGAGCAATTTTTCGACGCTGGCGCCCAGGCCCACGCCGAACCATTCGCCGCGGCCGAAGGCGATCAGCGCGTGCGACAGCTGGTAGCCCTTGCCGAACGGGTCGGCCCACGGGTCCATGAAGCCGGTGATGCGTTGCAGCCGATACGGCGAACTCCAGATCAGGAAGATGAAACCGACCACCAGCATGCCCAACAGGCCGATGAATATGCGCACGTTGATACCGCCCAGCCACAGGATGGAGACAGCCACCGAGGCGATTACCGCGAACGCGCCGAAGTCGGGTTCTCTCAGCAGCAGGCCGCCCACCAGCAGCATCACCCCCAGCATCGGCAGAAAGCCCTTGGTGAAGCTGGACATCAGCGCCGCCTTGCGTATGGTGTAATCCGCGACATACATCGCGGCGAACAGCTTCATGAACTCGGAGGGCTGCAGCGTCGCCACTACCAGCGGTATCCAGCGCCGGCTGCCGTTGACCTCGCGCCCCACGCCCGGGATCAGCACCAGAATCAACAACGCCAGCCCCAGCAGGAACAGGTAGGGCGCAAGCTGTTGCCAGAGCTTGGTCGGCAGCTGGAAGGCGACGATCGCCGCCAGGCCGCCGATGACGAGATAGATCGCATGGCGCACCAGATAATAAGTGGTCTGGTGGCCGGTCATCTTGTCGGCCTCGGCCAGCGCGATGGAGGCGGAATACACCATCACCAGCCCGAAGCCCAACAGCAGCAGCACCGCCCACAGCAGCCCCTGGTCGTAGGTCGCCGCGGTAATGCGCTCTTTGCGGGTGACCATGTACATCAGGCAGCCTCCTTTGCCAGCTGCTGCACCGCAGTGATAAAAACCTCGGCCCGATGCGCATAATTGCGGAACATGTCGAAGCTGGCGCAGGCAGGCGACAGCAGCACGGCATCGCCGGCTTGGGCCGCCTGCCGGGCGATCCGCACCGCCTGTTCCATGTTGCTCGCGGCCAGCACCGGCACGCCGGCACTTGCCAGCGCCCGGCCGATCTGCGGACCGTCGCGGCCGATCAGCACCACGGCACGCGCGTTGTGCGCCACCGGCTCGAAGAGCGGCGAAAAATCCTGACCCTTGCCGTCGCCGCCGGCGATCAGCACCACCTTTTGCGGCAGCCCGGCCAGCGCGGCGCAGGTGGCGCCGACATTGGTGCCCTTGGAATCGTCGTAGAACGCGACGCCGCCGATTTCCGCCACCCATTCCACGCGGTGCGGCAAGCCCCTGAATGCGCGCAGCGCCGCCAGCAATGGCGGGTATTCCAGGCCGACGGCGCGGCACAGCGTCAGTGCCGCCAGCGCATTGGCGGCGTTGTGCCGGCCGGCGATAGGCATGTCGCCGGCTTTCATCAAGTCGATGTCGCCTTGCGCCAGCCATAATTCGCCACCGCGCTGCCGCAAACCGAAATCGTGTTGCGCCGGCGGCGCATCGGTGCCGAAGCTGACCTGCTGCCGGCCGGGCAGGGCCATATTGCGGCTCCACTCGTCCTCGCGGTTCAGCACCTGCACCCCCTGGCCGTGGAAAATGCGCGCCTTGGCGGCGGCGTATTCGGCCATGCCGGCATAGCGGTCCATGTGGTCTTCGGTAACATTGAGCACAGTCGCGGCATCGGCCGCGAGGCTCGCCATGGTTTCCAGCTGGAAGCTGGACAATTCCAGCACGTAGACGTCGGCGACAGGCATATCCAGCACGTCCAGCACCGGCAGGCCGATATTGCCGGCGACCACGGTTTTCAGCCCGGCTTCTTCGCACATCGCGCCGGTCAGCGCCGTCACCGTGCTCTTGCCGTTGGCGCCGGTGATCGCGATCACTTTGGAATGCGCCGGCTTGTATTGCGCGAACAGTTCCACGTCGCCCACTACCGGCACGCCACGCGCAATCGCGGCTTGGATTTCCGGTTCGGCCAGCGACACGCCGGGGCTGGCGACGATGATTTCCGCCATTTCAAACGCCTCGCGGCGGAACGGGCCGAGATGCACTTTCACGCCAGGCAATTCTTCACGTACGGCTGCCAACCCCGGCGGCGTCTCGCGCGTATCGGCAGCGGACAGCAGCGCGCCCCGGCGTTGCAGCCAGCGCAGCGCCGACAGGCCGGTATCACCCAGCCCCAGCACCAGCACCCGTTTATCGTTCAGTTGCAGTCTCATCTCAGCTTCAATGTCGAAAGCCCGAACAGCACCAGCATCATCGTGATGATCCAGAACCGCACCACCACCTGCGTTTCCTTCCAGCCTTTCTGCTCGTAGTGGTGATGCAGCGGCGCCATCAGGAAAATGCGGCGGCCCACGCCATATTTGTATTTGGTGAATTTGAAATAGGTCACCTGCGCCGCGACCGACAGCGTCTCCACGACGAATACGCCGCCCATGATGAACAGCACGATTTCCTGGCGCACGATCACCGCCACCGCGCCCAGTGCCGCGCCCAATGCCAGGGCCCCGACGTCGCCCATGAACACCTCGGCGGGATAGGCGTTGAACCACAGGAAGCCCAGCCCGGCACCGGCCATTGCGGTGCAGAACACCGCCAGCTCGCCCGCGCCCGGCACGTTGGGGATGCCTAGATACCTGGAGAAATACAGGTGGCCTGCGGCATAGGCGAAGATCGCCAGCGCGCTCGACACCATCACCGTCGGCATGATCGCCAGACCGTCCAGACCGTCGGTTAGATTGACGGCGTTGCTGCTGCCGACGATCACCAGATAGGTCAGCACGACGAAACTGACGCCGCCCAACGGGAATACCAGGTGCTTGAAGAACGGCACGATCAGCTCGGTGTGCGCCGGCAGGCTTGCCATGTAAAACAGATAGAGCGCAGCCCCGCCGCCGACCACCGACTGCCAGAAATATTTCTCCCCGGCCGACAAACCCTTGGGATTGCGGTGCACCACCTTGCGCCAGTCGTCCACCCAGCCGATGACGCCGAAACCCATCGTCGTGGCCAGCACCACCCATACATAGCGGTTGGAAAGATCCGCCCATAGCAACGTGGAAATCGCGATCGCCACCAGGATCAGCGCGCCGCCCATCGTCGGCGTGCCGGCCTTGATCAGATGCGTCTGCGGGCCGTCGTCGCGCACCGCCTGTCCGACTTTGTATTCGGTCAACTTGCGGATCAGCGTGGGGCCGACCATGAACGAGATCAAGAGCGCGGTCAGCGTCGCCAGTACCGCGCGCAAGGTGATGTAATTGAACGCATTGAAGGCATGTATATCGTGCGACAGCCAGCGCGCCAGCATCAGCAGCATGATGCGTTCTCCTGTTGTGCGAGCAAGTCGACGACTCGCTCCATGCGCATGAAACGCGACCCCTTGACCAGCACCGTGACGCCACTGGCGAGTTCGCCCTGCAAGCCGGACCACAAAAATTCCACCGCTTCGAAATGCCGGGCGCCCGCCCCGAAAGCCTTAACCGACTCGCGGCTCAAGTCGCCCAGGGCGTAGAGCCTGTCGATACCGGCCGCCTTGGCCGCCGCGCCGATTTCGGCATGCAATTTGGGCGCTTCCGCCCCCAGCTCGCCCATGTCGCCCATCACGAACAGCTTTTTTCCGGCGGCCTGCGCCAGCACCTGGATCGCAGCGCGCATCGATGCCGGGTTAGCGTTATAGGTGTCGTCAATCACGCTGACGCCGCGGCATCCGGCCTTGCGTTGCAACCGCCCCTTGACGCCGCCGAAGCCCGCCAGGCCGGCAGCGATGTCCGCCAGCGCCACGCCCATTGCCAGCGCCGCAGTGGCCGCCGCCAGCGCATTGCGTACGTTGTGCAGGCCGGGAACTGCCAGGTGCAGCCGTATCGGACCCTGCGGCGTTTTCAGCGTAAGGTCGCTGCCATCGGTTGACAGCCGATAGTCGGCACTCACGTCGGCCGCCTGTTCGAGCCCGAATGTCATGATGCTGTGCGGCGCGGCCAACTGTTTCCATAAAGACGCGAAAGCATCGTCGGCGTTGATCGCCGCTGTGCCATTCGCGGCCAACCCTTCAAATATCTCGCCCTTGGCGCGCGCCACGGCATCCATGCTGCCCAAGCCTTCCAGATGCGCCGGCTGGGCATTGTTGATCAGAGCCACCGTGGGCTTGGCAATACGCGTCAGATAGGCGATTTCCCCCGGATGGTTCATGCCCATTTCGATCACCGCATAGCGGTGCCGGGAAGCCAGCTTGAACAAGGTCAGCGGTAGCCCGATGTCGTTGTTCAGATTACCCTCGGTGGCGAGTACGGCGTCATTGCCCGCGGCGACCCGGACGATCGCGGCCAGCATTTCCTTCACCGTGGTCTTGCCGTTGCTGCCGGTCACCGCCGCCAGCGGCAGCGCGAACTTGCCGCGCCAGTGCGCCGCCAGATCGCCCAGCCCCAGCCGCGTGTCCGCCACCACCAGCATCGGTTTGGCTGCAAGCTGACCGCTGACCGCTGACCGCTCCCCAATCATCGCCGCAACCGCGCCTTGCTCGAAGCATTGCGCGACATAATCGTGGCCGTCGAAATGCTCGCCCTGAAGCGCGACGAACAGGTCACCGGGCGCGGCCTTGCGGCTGTCCGTGGTCACCGCGTTGAACGCGACATTCGCGCCCACGACCAGGCCTTTGGTCGCCAGCGCGGCTTCGGCCAGCGTCATCATGCGGTTTTTCCCATGCTATCGAGCACGCGCCGTGCCACCTCGATATCGCTGAACGGCAGCTTGCGGTCGCCGATCAGCTGGTAGGTTTCATGCCCCTTGCCCGCCAGCACCACGATGTCGCCGGCCGTGGCTGCCCGAATCGCGCTGTCGACCGCGGCCGCGCGGTCTTCCTCGATACGGTAGTCGCCGTCCATGCCGGCGATGATTTCGTCGATGATGGCGCGCGGGTTCTCGTGGCGCGGGTTGTCCGAGGTGACGATGCAGTAATCGGCCTGGCGCGAGGCGATGCCGCCCATCAGCTGGCGCTTGCCCTTGTCGCGGTTGCCGCCGCAGCCGAACACGCAGAAAAGCCTGCCCCGGCACTGTTCGCGCAGGCTGCCCAGCACCTTGGCCAACGCATCCGGCGTATGGGCGTAATCCACCACCACCAGCGGCAGCGCGCCGCCGCCCAACTGCTGCATGCGCCCCGGCACCGGCGTGATGTGCCGCAACGCTGCCGCAGCCTGCGGCAGCGGGATATCCGAGGCCAGCAAGACCGCCAGTACCGCCAACACGTTGGCGGCATTGAACCGGCCCAACACCGGCGCCGCAATCCGCATCCCGCCCTGTGGCGTGACGACATCCATGACGATGCCGTCCTCGTTGAGGCTTAATGCGCGGCATGCCACATCGCCCTTTTCCAGGCCGTAGGTGAGCACATGCTTGCCCTGGCCGCGCAGCATCTCAGCCAGCTGCACCCCGAACGCATCGTCGGCATTCAGCACCGCATGCTTGAGCTCGGGCCAGCCGAACAGCTGTGCCTTGGCAGCGGCATACGCCTCCATGCTGCCGTGGTAATCCAGATGGTCGCGCGACAGATTGGTCAGTACCGCCACGTCGAACCTGATGCCGTTAACGCGCCCCTGCGCCAGGCCATGCGACGACACTTCCATCGCCACCGCCTGCGCGCCCTGCACGACGAAGTCGGCCAACTGCGATTGCAGAGCTATGGGGTCGGGCGTGGTATTGATCGCTTCCGACAGCGCATGGGGAAAACCGTTGCCCAGCGTGCCTACCACCGCCGTTTTGCGGCCGAGCGGCGTCAGGCACTGCGCCAGCCAGTGACTGCAGGACGTCTTGCCGTTGGTGCCGGTGACGCCGATCATCCATAGCTTCTGCGACGGGTGGTCGAAGAATTCCCCTGCTATCACGCCGACCTGTTCGCGCAGCTCATCTACCGCAATATTCGTGACGCGCCATTCTTCCGACCAGCGCCCTGCTTTCTGCTCCCATAGCACTGCCGCGGCGCCGTGCGCGATAGCCTGGGCAATATGGGCGCGCCCGTCGGCGGTTTCGCCCGGATAGGCGACGAACACATCGCCGACTTCGACCCGGCGGCTGTCGCTGACGAGGCGTCTTGGTTTTACACCGGCCTCCATCAACTGCTGCAATACGCTCATACCACCGCCCCCTTTCCCACCGGGGTTGTTGCATCGCGATTTCTCATTCGGCGGCTAGCGGCATTCGCGGCCGGTGCCAGTCGCGACCCGGCATCGCGAAAGCGCTGGTGCGGGAGCGACTGGCTGTCGGCGCTACCCGCAAACGGCCAGCTTTGCTGGTAACGTGTCCGCGCCGACATCCCGGCTGCGCCGTGAACCTGCTTCCTCTTCATACCACCTCCTTCACTTCCTGAGCGTTCTCAGGTGGTATGACAACATTATTGGTCGGTGCATCCTGCGGCACCGCCAGCATGCGCAGCGCATCGCTCATCACCGCGCTGAATACCGGCGCAGCCACCGCGCCGCCGTAATATTGGCCGTTGCCCGGCTCGTCTATCATTACGGCAATAATCAGCCGCGGGTTGGACGCCGGAGCCATGCCGATGAATGAGGCCACATAACGGTCGCTGGCATACTCTCCGTTGATCAGCTTGTGCGCGGTGCCGGTCTTGCCGGCAACGCGGTAGCCCATCACCTGTGCCCTGGGTGCGGTGCCGCCCGGCTGCACCACCAGTTCCAGCATGCCGCGCACCTCGCGCGCGGTTTGCGCCGAAATGACGTGCTGGCCGATTGGCGCCTCCTTGACCTTGAGCAACGATATCGGCTTGATTTCGCCGTCGTTGGCGAACACGCTGTAGGCGCGTGCCAGCTGCAACAGGCTTAAGCTGATGCCGTGGCCGTAAGCCATTGTGGCCTGTTCGATCGGCTGCCAGTGCTGCCACGGGCGCAGCCGGCCTGCGGCCTCCCCCGGAAAACCGGCATGCACCGGCGAACCGAACCCCATCTGGTTGAATACACTCCACAACGCCTGAGGCTTGAGCGACAGCGCCATCTTGGCGGCGCCGACGTTAGAGGATTTCTGGATCACGTGTGCGACATCGATGACACCGGCAGCATGCGCGTCATGGATGGTGGCGCGGCCGATGGTCAGCGTGCCGTTGCCGGTGTCGATCATGGTGTCGGGTTTGTACGTGCCCGCCTCCAGCACCGCCGCAGCGGTAAAAGGCTTGAGCGTCGAACCCGGCTCGAAAATATCGACAATGGCGCGGTTACGCGAACGCCCGGCGATATTGACCGGATGGTTGGGGTTGTAGGATGGCTGATTGGCCAATGCCAATACCTCGCCGGTACGGCTGTCCAGCACCACGATAGCTCCGGCCTTGGCTTTATGCTGCTCCACCGCGCGCGCCAGTTCGCGGTAGGCCAGGTACTGGATTTTGCGGTCGATGGCCAGCACCAGGTCGTGCCCATCCTGCGGCACCTTGACCGCTTCCTGGTCTTCGATGATGTGGCCCTGCCTGTCCTTGATCACGCGGCGGCTGCCCGATTTGCCGGAAAGCCAATCCTCATAGGCCAGTTCGACCCCTTCCTGGCCCTTGTCGTCCATGCCGGTAAAACCGATCAGGTGTGCGGCCACGTCGCCTGCGGGATAAAAGCGACGGTACTCGCGCTGCAGGAACACCCCTGGCACATTCAGCTGCATGACGCGCGCCGCCTCTTCCGGCGGCATGCGACGTTTGAGATAGATGAATTCGCGCTCGCTGTTTTCCAGCTTCGTGCCGACTTCGGAAGGCTTGATCCGCAGCAGCTGCGCCATCTGCTTCAGCTGGTCGGGATTGATAGTCACATCCGGCGGGCTGGCCCATACCGATTCCACCGGCGTGCTGATCGCCAGTGCCTCGCCATTGCGGTCCACCATCATGCCCCGGTGTGCGGACAGCACCAGCGTGCGGCTGTAACGCGCATCCCCCTTCTGCTGCAGGAAATCGGTACGCATGCCCTGCAGGTAGATCGCCCGCCCCAGCAGCACCGCAAAACACGTCAACACGGCTATCAGCAGGGCGCGCCGGCGCCAAGTCGGCAGCAGGATAATGGGCTGCGCCATCGCCATCAGCGCGCTCCCCCAACCTCACTGCGTGCCGTTACGGGCGGGACTACCTGTATGCGCGCAATGTCGGGGACCTGCATGTGCAGATGACCGGTGGCGATCTGCTCTATCCGCGCATGCATCGCCCATGTGCTCTGCTCGAGCTGCAGTTGGCCCCATTCGACGTCGTACTGGCGCGAGAATTCCTGCTGCTGCTGCAACTCTATATATAGTTTGCGCGCCTGATGCTGCGAAGTCACGGTGCCGAGCGAACAGGCAATGACGATAGCGAACAGGATAATGTTCAGCTTGGTCATGCCGCCGCCTCCGAAATCATTTCGGCAACGTAAAAACTATCGCGTCGGCGGCCGACGGTAATCGCGGACGGTACCAGCTGCGACCCGGTATCGCGAGAGCGCTGGTGCGGCTGGACATCGGCGCTACCCGCAAACGGCCAGCTTCGCTGGTAACGTGTCCGCGCCAATATCCCGGCTACGCCGTGAACCTGCTCCCGGCTCATACCGCCGCCGTCCTTTCAGCCACACGCAACACCGCGCTGCGCGCGCGCGGATTGGCCGATACTTCCTGCGCCGACGCATGCATCGCCCTGCCCACCGCCACCAACCGCGAAGGCGGCAAATCGACCGCGCGCACCGGAAAGTTGGCCGGCAATTCATCCCTGTCCTGCTGCGAACGTATGAAGCGCTTGACGATGCGGTCTTCCAGCGAGTGGAAGCTGATCACCGCCAGCCGCCCCCCCGGCGCCAGCAGATCGGCGCATTGCGGCAATGCTAGCGACAATTCCTCAAGCTCCTGATTGAGGAAAATCCGTAGAGCCTGAAATGTGCGCGTCGCCGGGTCCTGACCAGGCTCGGCTTTGGGGATCGCGCTTGCCACGAGCGCGGCAAGCTGTCTTGTGGTGCCA